>NZ_JBHVUQ010000081.1:0-31865 GCF_042884105.1 Streptomyces sp. NPDC058157 | reverse complement strand
GGCGGGGCAGGGGGGAGCCCCGGCACCCGGGGGGGGGATGGGTGCCGGGGCTCGTCTCGGGGGCTTCGGGCGGGCTGTCAGGCCACGGCGTCGAAGCCGGTGTCGCGGGCCATCCGCTTCAGCTCCAGCAGGGCGTGCTTCTCGATCTGGCGGATCCGCTCGCGGGTGAGCCCGTGCTGCTTGCCGACCTCCGTCAGGGTCCGCTCGCGGCCGTCCTCGATGCCGTAGCGCATCTTGATGATCGAGGCCGTGCGCTGGTCGAGCTTGCCGAGGAGGTCCTCCAGCTCCTCGCTGCGCAGCAGCGCGAGCACGGACTGCTCGGGGGAGATCGCGGCGGTGTCCTCCAGCAGGTCGCCGAACTGGGTGTCGCCCTCGTCGTCCACCGACATGTTGAGGCTCACCGGGTCGCGCGCCCAGTCCAGCACGTCGCCGACGCGCTTCTCGGTGGTGTCGAGCTCGGCGGCGATCTCGGCGTGCTCCGGGTCGCGGCCGTTCTCGCGGTTGAACTCGCGCTGGATCCGGCGGATGCGGCCGAGCTCCTCCACCAGGTGGACGGGGAGGCGGATGGTGCGGGACTGGTCGGCGATGGAGCGGGTGATGGCCTGGCGGATCCACCACGTGGCGTACGTGGAGAACTTGAAGCCCTTGGTGTAGTCGAACTTCTCCACGGCGCGGACCAGGCCCGCGTTGCCCTCCTGGATCAGGTCGAGGAGGGGCAGCCCGCTGCGCGGGTAGCGCCGGGCGACGGCGACGACGAGGCGGAGGTTGGACCGGATGAAGACCTCCTTGGCCCGCTCCCCCTCGGCGGCCAGGGCCTCCAGCTCCTCGCGCGCGGGGGTCTCCCCGCCGCGCTCGACCTCTCCGTCGAGGATCTGCCGGGCGTAGACGCCCGCCTCGATGATCTGTGAGAGCTCCACTTCCCGGGCGGCGTCGAGCAGCGGGGTGCGCGCGATCTCGTCCAGGTACATGCCGACCAGGTCGCGGTCGACGATCTCGCCGCCCGCGGCGCGGGCGCTGCTCGTGGACTGACGACGGGCGACGGCGCGGGTTGCCATGCGGTGCTCCCTTGCGATGCGATGAACGGTCGCGGTGCGTCTTCGGACACTCTCCCGAGTGCCCGCTTCCGAGGGAAACAACGACTGGAATCGGGACAGAATTCCCACACGCCTCCCTCTTTTCCGGGATCTTGCAGTATCCTGCCCCGCCGCCACCCGGGTCGGGTGGTTTCG
This sequence comes from Streptomyces sp. NPDC058157, assembly GCF_042884105.1. Classification (NCBI taxonomy): domain Bacteria; kingdom Bacillati; phylum Actinomycetota; class Actinomycetes; order Kitasatosporales; family Streptomycetaceae; genus Streptomyces; species Streptomyces sp. NPDC058157. Next base: position 30,636 of record NZ_JBHVUQ010000081.1, on the reverse strand, counting down.
GCGGGCCACGAGAACCCGAAGAGGTGCAGGTCAGGCCCGCTCCGGAGACGCCCGGGCGGCCCAGGCGGCCGGTCCGCCGATGAGACCGCCGTCACACGCGGCGCGTCCGCCCCAGCGGTGCCCGCGGGCTGCATCCTCACCCCCCAAGACGGCCCGCGCCGGGTTCTGGTTGCCTGCCCGTCGCCCGTTCGGGTGAGGGTTGGGCATATTCCTCCGGCATGGTCCCGGTCCGCCCTACCTTCGGGGAGTCGCTTGTGCCGCCCGGCCGGCGACGCCCACACTTGAGGAGGAGGTGTTGCACCCATGACCGCTCTCGCCCACGAGGCTCCGGAGGCGGAGATGTCCCAGCAGGATCTCGACGCGGCCCTGTTCGTGGCATGGCAGGCCGCCGTCGACAAACTCCCCGAGGGCTTCCGCGCCGAGATCATCGAGGGGTCCATCGAGGTGTCACCCACCGGCCGCTACTCGCACAGCGAAATCGTCAACGACCTGCGTGACGAACTCGTGGTGTTCTTGGCCGGGAGCGGCCATGTCGCCCGGCAGGACATGAACGTCGCCCACAGCGGCGGAATCCTGATCCCCGACCTCCTCGTCGCACCGAAGAACGCCTTGCCGCACGTCACGGAGGACGGCGTCGCCATCAGGGCCGCAGGCGTCGACCTCGTCGTCGAAGTCGTATCCAGGGGACACGACAGCATCACCCGGGACCGCGTCCGCAAGCGGAGGGCCTACGCCCGAGCGGGAATCCCCCTGTACATCCTGATCGACGACTACGACGACGGTGGCACCGTCACGGTTCTCAGCGAGCCGGACCCCCAGAGCGGCGTGTACGGCGGCGAGGCACGGGTGACCTATGGCGAAGCGGCGACGGTCCCGTCCGGGCCCGCCCGGGGATTCGTCATCGGTGAGGCCATCACCGGTCCCGCCCGCACGGCAGCCCCCTAGCCGAACTGCACCGACCGCTTCGACAGCCCCATCCAGAACCCGTCCACCGGCGTGCTCTGCGCGTCCAGGTCGGATCCGGCCGCGCCGAGGGTGACGAACAGCGGGGCGAAGTGTTCCGTGCGGGGGTGGGCCAGGCGGCCCGCCGGGGACTTGGTCTCGAAGTCGAGCAGGGCGTCCACGTCGCGGGCGGCCAGGGCCTCGCCGCCCCAGGCGTCGAACTCCGCCGACCAGCCCGGAACCCCGGGCCCGGTGTGACGCAGGGCGGCCAGGTTGTGGGTGAAGAAGCCGCTGCCGACGATCAGGACGCCCTCGTCGCGCAGCGGGGCGAGCCTGCGGCCGAGGTCCATCAGGCGGGCGGGGTCCAGGGTGGGCAGGGAGATCTGCAGGACCGGTACGTCGGCCTGCGGGTACATCTCCACGAGGGGGACGTACGCGCCGTGGTCCAGGCCGCGGTCGGGGATGTCCTGGACCGGGGTGCCGGGCGCCTTCAGCAGGGCGCGGACCGACGCGGCGAGGTCCGGGGCGCCGGGGGCGTCGTAGCGGACCCGGTAGTAGTGCTCGGGGAAGCCCCAGAAGTCGTACACGAGCGGGACCCGCTCGGTGGCGCCGAGGGCGAGCGGGGCCTCCTCCCAGTGCGCGGAGACCATCAGGATCGCCCGGGGCCTGGGCAGGCCCGCCGACCAGGCGGCGAGCTCGGCGGGCCACAGCGGGTCGTCGGCGAGCGGCGGCGCGCCGTGGCTGAGGTACAGCGCCGGCATGCGGGCGGGGGTTGCCGGGGTGGGGGCTGCGGGGGTGGTCATCGGGCGCTCCTCGGGCCGGTCGTACGGCGTACGTCGTCCGCGGGGAGGGCGTACTCGGTTCACCCGAAAAGACTAACCCCGCTTCGTTCAAATTTGAACGAAGCGGGGTCCTCAGTCATTCCCGCGCACGCGCCCCCGTCAGTGGGCGATCACCGGGACGGGCAGCTCGGCGTCCTCGGAGGCCGCGCCGGAACCGGCGGCCACCGGGCCGCCCTGGCCCGGACGGCCGGTGTTGATCAGGGTGAACGCGATGGCCGCGCTGACCGCGAGGATGCCCACGGCCCACCAGATCGCCGAGGAGTAGCCCTCCACCATGGCCTGCGCCTGGACCAGCTTCCCCGCGACCCCGCCCGCCGCGGCCTGGGCCGCGTGGTCGGTCAGGTAGGCGGTGGTCGCCGAGGCGGCGATGGTGTTCAGCAGGGCGGTGCCGATCGCGCCGCCGACCTGCTGCGAGGTGTTGACCATGGCCGAGGCCACGCCGGCGTCGGCCGGGTTCACCCCGTACGTGGCCAGGGACATGGCCGGCATGAACGCGGTGCCCATGCCGAGGCCCAGCAGCAGCTGCGCCGGCAGGATCAGCGCCGGGTAGGAGGAGCCGACCTCCAGCTGGGTCAGCAGCAGCATGCCGGTGGCGGCGAGCAGGAAGCCCGGGCCCATCAGCAGCCGCGGCGCGACCCGGGTCATCAGGCGGGCGCCGATCTGGGTGGAGCCCGTGATCATGCCCGCGATCATCGGCAGGAAGGCGAACCCGGTCTTGACCGGCGAGAAGCCCTTCACGACCTGGAGGTAGTAGGTCAGGAACAGGAACAGGCCGAACATCGCGATGACGGCGAGGCCGAGCGAGAGGTAGACACCGCCGCGGTTGCGCTCCAGCAGGACGCGCAGCGGCAGCAGCGGGGACTTGACCCTGGACTCGACGGCGACGAAGGCCGCGAGCAGCACGGCGGCGGCGACGAACAGGCCGATGGTGGTCCCGTCCGTCCAGCCGGCGGACTCGGCGCGGGTGAACCCGTAGACGAGCGAGACCAGGCCGAGGGTCGAGAGGACCACGCCGGGGATGTCGAGACGGGCGCTGTTGCGGGAGCCGGCCGGCTCGCGGATGACCATCCAGGCGCCCGCGGCCGCGACGATCGCGAAGGGGATGTTGACGAAGAAGGTCCAGCGCCAGTTGAGGTACTCGGTCAGGAAGCCGCCGAGGATCAGGCCGACGGCGCCGCCGCCGCCGGCGATCGCGCCGTAGATGCCGAAGGCCTTGGCGCGCTCCTTGGCGTCGGTGAAGGTGACCGCCAGCAGCGACAGCGCGGCCGGGGCGAGCAGTGCGCCGAAGGCGCCCTGGAGGGCGCGGGCGCCCAGCATCATCGCCTCGCCGTTCGCGGCGCCGCCGAGGGCGGAGGCCAGGGCGAAGCCGACGAGACCGGTGATGAAGGCGTTCTTGCGGCCCCACTTGTCGGCGATGCGGCCGCCGAAGAGGAGCAGGCCGCCGAAGGCGAGCGCGTAAGCGGTGATGACCCACTGGCGGTTGCCGTCGGAGATGCCGAGGTCGGTCTGCGCGGAGGGCAGGGCGATGTTCACGATGGTCGCGTCGAGGACGACCATCAGCTGCGCCAGCGCGATGAAGACCAGGGCCTTCCAGCGACTGGGGTCGGCGGCGGCAGCGGCAGCCGGCGGGGCGGACGCGGCTGTTTCGGACATGGGGGTACCCACTTCACTGTGCGGAAAGACGGAATGACTGGAAAAAGAAGGGAATGAAGCGAAAGGAAGCGAAAAGAGGCGGTTTTCGAGACTACGGAAGGAGGCGGCGCCGCGTCACATGGTTTTCCGGCTGAGGGCCTGCAAGGTGACGGCCGTGCCGGGGAGTTGGGAGCGGGCCGGGGCCCGCAGCCCGTCGAGGAAGATCTGGAGGTGGCGGTGGACGAACCCGCTCACCGTCGTGCAGTCGGTCCCGGGGAGGGGACGGGCGAGCTGGGACAGGGCGAGCATCAGGTCACCGGTGCCGATGTCGGCCCGGAGCAGGCCCGCGCCCTGGCCGGCGGCGACCAGGTGGTCCACGGCGGCCCCCAACGCCTCGCGCGCGGCGAGGAGTTCGGGGTGGTCGTGGTCGAAGCCGTCGGTGAGCATCGGGCACAGGGCGCCGATCCGCTCGTCGGCCGCGGCGTGGGTGAAGCGGCACAGGGCCGCGAAGGCGTCGGGCTCCTCGGCGAGGGCGTCCTCGGCCTGGGCGGTGACCCGGTCCATCACGTAGAGCACCACGTGGTGGACGAGGTCGGCCCGGTCGGGGAAGTGCCGGTACAGGGTGGCGTTGCCGATCCCGGCCCGGCGGGCGATCTCGTCGAGGGGGGCGTCCGCGCCGAACTCCACGAACATCTCGCGGGCCGCACCGAGGATCCGCTCCCGGTTGCGCACCGCGTCGGCGCGCGGCTTGGGCACCCGGGTGGCGACGGCGGTGGGGCTCTGCATTCCGGGCCTCCCTGGGCTGGAACTCGTACGACGGGACCCCGAACCGGGGACTGGTTCCCCGCTTGTGGGGACTCTCTTGCAAACGGGGAACCAGTCCCTGGTTATTTCACTCCTCCGTGTGACCCGCATCACACCCGAATCCTGCGGTTTCGTCCCGTTTGGCCGCTTTCGACGCGCGGGCGTGTCGCAGCCGACGGAGGGTGAGCGCACAGAGAGCAGTCCGGACCCGGCCGGCTGCCGCGCACCCGAAGGCGATCTCCATGCCGCAGACCCGCCACCGGATACGCAGACCCTGCCGCACCGGCGCGTTCATCGGCCTCACCGCCCTGGCCCTGGGCGTCACCGCCACCGCCAGCGGCGGCATCCACAGCCGCGGCCACGCCACCTCGGGCCCCAAGGCCGCCAGCGCCGAATCCGCCCTGGCGCCCTGCCGGATCTCCGCGACCATGGGCGTCCAGATGTCGGAGGGCCTGCCGACCGCGCCCGGGTACTCCCGCTCGACGGGCGAGGTCCGCGCCCTCAACCTGATGATCGACTTCCCCGACGCCAAGGGCGAGGGCTCGGCCATGGACCGGCTGGCGGAGTTCTTCCCCCAGACCTCCGACTGGTTCCGCACCAGCTCCTACGGCCGGCTGACCTACCGGGCCGAGGCCCCGATACGGAACTGGCTGCGGATGCCGATGCCCTTCGCCGCGTACGGGATCGAACGCGGCTCCCCCTACGAGCCCGGCTACCGGCAGCTCGTCGAGCACATCGCCCGGGCCGCCGACGCCGAGGTGGACTTCAGCCGCTACGACCTGATCAACATCCTGGTCACCCCGAACGCCGGACCGTCCGCCCTGGACACCGTCCTGTCGGTCACCTTCTCCGGAAACGGCGAGGCCCCCATGGCCGACGGGGTGCCGCTCGCGAACACGTCCTTCGTCTACAGCCGGCAGGACGACGGCTCCGGCTCCTACCGGGAGACCGGCTACCGGGTGCTGCCGCACGAGAACGGGCACGTCTTCGGACTGCCCGACCTCTACACCTCCGACGGGGGCGGCACGGTCGGGCACTGGGACATCATGAGCGAGGACTGGGGCGCCAACAACGACCTCCTCGGCTGGCACAAGTGGAAGCTGGGCTGGCTCGACGGGTCCCAGATCAGCTGCGCCTCCAAGCCCGGCGTCAGCGAGCACCTGCTGGCCCCGCTGGGCGCGGAGGGCGGCGGCACGAAACTGGCCTTCGTCCCCCTGTCGGAGAGCGCCGGCTACGCCGTCGAGGTGCGCACGCGGACCGGGAACGACGAGGCCGTCTGCAAGCCCGGGGTGCTGATCTACAAGGTGGACTCGGACGTGGACACCGGGCGCGGGCCGGTGACGGTCTCGGACAGCGCGAGCGGCAGCGGCGGGTGCACGCGCCGCCCCAACGTGCACGCCGAGCTGTCGGACGCGCCGTTCCGGCCGGGCGAGACCTTCACCGACGACAAGGCGCACGTCAGCATCGCGGTGGTCGCGGCCCTCCCGGGCGGCGGCTTCCGGGTCCGCGTCACCCGCCCCTGACCGCCCTTCCCCCCTCTGTAAGGAGCCCGTGCCCATGAACGCGACCCCCGAAGAACGCCTGGCGGCCGCCGGGCTGAAGCTGCCGCCGGTCGCCCCGCCCGTCGCCGTGTACGTGCCGGCGGTGGTCAGCGGCCACTACGTGTACACCTCCGGCCAGCTGCCCATGGTGGACGGGGCGCTGCCGCGCACCGGGAAGGTGGGCGGCGAGGTCACCCCGGAGCAGGCCGCCGAACTGGCCCGGCAGTGCGCGCTGAACGCCCTCGCCGCCGTGGCCTCGGTGGCCGGGGACCTGTCCGCCGTGAAACGGGTGGTCAAGGTGGTCGGCTTCGTCGCCTCCACCCCTGACTTCACCGGCCAGCCGGGCGTGGTCAACGGCGCGAGCGAACTGCTGGGCACCGCCTTCGGCGACGCGGGCATCCACGCGCGCAGCGCGGTCGGGGTGGCCGTACTGCCGCTGGACGCCCCGGTGGAGGTCGAACTCACCGTGGAGCTCCACACCCCGATCGGGGTCTGAGGTTCAGGCGGTGACGGGCAGCGCGCGCAGCGCACGGAACCTGAACGTGGTGCTCCACTCCAGCTCCGCCGCGGGCACCGCCGGCCGCAGCCCGGGCAGCCGTCGCAGCAGGGTCTCCAGGGCGAGCGTGACCTGCGTACGGGCCAGCGGCGCGCCCAGGCAGTAGTGCACGCCGTGCCCGAGGGCCAGGTGGGCCTTGTCGGCCCGGCCGATGTCGAAGCGGTCCGGGTCGGGGTAGCGGGCCGGGTCCCGGTGGGCGGAGGCGATCGAGAACAGCACCGTGTCGCCCACGGGGATCCGTACGCCGCCGATCTCGACCGGCTCGGTCGGGAAGCGGCGGATGGCGGTGTGGTTGGGGACCGCGTACCGGAAGAGTTCCTCCACGGCGTCCGCCAGCAGCTCCGGGCGCTCCAGGAGCCCGGTCGGCTCCGCCCCGTGCGTCAGGAGGGTGAGCAGGCCGCCGCTGATCAGGTGCTGGACGTTCTCGCTGCCGGCCATGAGGATCAGGAAGGCGAGGGAGACCAGCTCGTCCTCGCTGAGGCGGTCGCCGGAGTCACGGGCGGCGATCAGCCCCGACAGGATGTCGTCGCCCGGGGCGGCGCGCCGCGCCGCGACGAGTTCCACCAGGTAGCCGTGGACGCTGCGCACCGCGCCGACGAGCTCCTCGGCGCTGCCGGGCAGGAGCATCGACCCGATCCACCCGGCGAACCGCCCGTACTCCTCCTGCGGCACGGCCAGCAGGTCCCCGATGACCTTCAGCGGCAGCGGCCGGGCGAACTCGGCGACCACGTCGGCGGTCCCCTCCGCCTCCAGCCGCGCCACGAGCCGGTCCGCGAAGGTGTCGACCGCCGCCTGGATCGCCGTGCGCATCCCCTCGACGTGCCGGGGCGTGAACCCCTGCGCCACCAGGCGGCGCAGCCGCAGGTGGTCCTCGGGGCCGATGTTGAGCAGGTTCGCGTCCAGCGCGGGGGGCAGCGAGAACCCCTTGAACCCGCCCCGGGAGTGCCGCTTGTCGACGGAGAACCTGCTGTCGGCGAGCCCCGCGCGCACGTCGGCCTCGTGCGTCACGAGCCACACGGGCGCCCCGTCGGGCAGCGCGACCCGGTGCACGGACCCCTCGGCGCGCAGCTTCGCGTACACGGCGTAGGGGTCCGCCGCGAAGTCCTCCCCGAACGGCTGCGGCAGCACGGCGGCTTCGACGGCTTCGGTCATGGTTCTCCCCCTATAGGTACGGCACATCCCCTGCCCCGATTATGCGGGCGCGCCCCCGGCGCCATGATCCCGGGCGGCGGGCGAGCCGACCTCCGCGACGGCCCGGCGGTGGCTAGCCGCAGGAGGACGCCGGGGCCGTGCCGAGGGGGATCGGCTGCGGTGCGGGGGCGCAGCAGCCGCCGCCTTCGGGCGTCTGGTCGGTGTCCGGCTGGTCGAAGAGGCCTGCCCCGCCGCAGACCCCGGTCTCGGGCAGGACGAGTTCGACGCGTTCGGCGGATGCGCGGTCGCCGGCGATGGCGGCGACCACGGAGCGGACCTGCTCGTAGCCGGTGAGGGCGAGGAAGGTCGGGGCTCGGCCGTAGGACTTCATGCCGACGAGGTAGACGCCCTGTTCGGGGTGGGAGAGCTCCTTGACGCCGTGGGGGTAGACGGTGCCGCAGGAGTGCTGGTTGGGGTCGATGAGCGGGGCGAGTTCGAGGGGGGCCTGGAGGCGCTCGTCGAGGCCGAGGCGGAGCTCGTCGAGGAAGGTGAGGTCGGGGCGGAAGCCGGTCAGGACGACGACCTCGTCGACCGCCTCCAGGCGGCGGCCGTCCTCGGCGACCAGCACGACCCGCTCGCCGTCGCGTTCGACGGCCTCGGTGCGGAAGCCGGTGACGGCGTCGGCGTGGCCGTCGTCGACGGCTGCCTTGGCGGCGAGGCCGAGGGCGCCGCGGGCGGGGAGCTGGTCGGCGGTGCCGCCGCCGAAGGTGGAGCCGGAGATGCCGCGGCGCAGGATCCACGTGGTGTGCGTGCCCGCGCCGTCGGCCGACTTCGCGAGGTCGGCGAGCGAGGCGAGGGCGGTGAACGCGGAGGCGCCGGAGCCGATGACGGCGGTGCGCTTGCCGGCGTACCGGGCACGGAGGGCGGGGTCGTTCAGGTCGGGGACCCGGTAGGAGATCCGGTCGGCCGCCGCCCGCTCGCCGAGGGCGGGAAGACCGTCGCCGCCCGCGGGGCTCGGGACGGCCCAGGTGCCGGAGGCGTCGATCACGGCGCGGGCGAGGATCTTCTCCTCGCGGCCGTCGGCGTGGGTGACGTGGACGGTGAAGGGCTGCGCCTCGCGGTCGGCGTCGACGATCCGGTCGCGGCCGGTGCGGGAGACGCCGCTGACGGTGGCGCCGAGGCGGACCTTGTCGCCGAGGGCGTCGGCGAGCGGCTGGAGGTACTGCCCGGCCCAGTCACCGCCGGTCGGGTAGGTCTTGGGGTCGGGCTTGACCCAGCCGGTGGGGGCCAGCAGCTTCTCGGCGGCGGGGTCGGTGACCTCGTCCCAGGTGGAGAAGAGTCGTACGTGCGCCCACTCGCGCACCGCCGCGCCCGCCTGCGCGCCGGCCTCCAGGACCAGCGGCTGAAGGCCGCGGTCGGTGAGGTGGGCGGCTGCGGCCAGGCCGGCGGGGCCGGCTCCGATGACCACGACGGGCAGCTGCTCGATGGCGGTGGCGCTGGCGCTGGCGGTGGCGTTCATGACGGCCCCTTGCTTCGACGTTTATCGATCTCCTACGGCCCCAGCATGCACCCGGGATCGACAAACGTCAACATAGACACGCATCGATATCGCGACTCCTGCTTCGACGTGTGTCAACATAGACGTATGTCGAATGCGAAGGTGTCGCCGCCGCTGGAACCCGAGGTCGCGCCGTGCTGCCCGCCGCTGGCCGAGCGTCGGCTGACGGCCGAGGAGGCCGAGCGGACCGCGGTCATGTTCAAGGCGCTGGGTGACCCCGTACGGCTGCGGCTGTTCTCGGCCGTGGCCTCGCACGAGGGCGGCGAGGCGTGCGTGTGCGACATCTCCGACGTCGGCGTGTCCCAGCCCACCGTGTCGCACCACCTGAAGAAGCTGAAGGACGCCGGGCTGCTGTCCTCCGAGCGACGCGGCACGTGGGTGTACTACCGGGTCGAGCCCGCCGTGCTCGCCGCGATGGGGCAGCTGCTGACCAGAGCCGCGGGCGCTTGAGGGTCGACGTCCAAGTGAGGCGTGTGCCGCCTCAGTCGTGGCGGGCGAGTTTGAACGCGGAGACGAGCAGGATCACCGCCAGGGCGGGGATGAGGACCAACTCCGGGAAGACGCCGAGGAGGAGTCCGCCCAGCACGGCGCCGGCGACGGAGCCCGCGGCCAGGGTGGCGGTGAAGCGGAGGTTGGCGCCGAGGACGGCGAAGCTGCCGTCGCGGCTGTAGCGGGCGAAGGCGACCAGCATGGTGGGCAGGGAGACGAGCAGGGACAGGCTCCCGGCGGTCTTGATGCCCTCGCCGAACAGCAGCACGATCGTGGGGATCAGCAGCTCTCCGCCGGCCACTCCCATGATCGCGGCGACGACGCCGATGCCGAACCCGGCGACGGCTCCCGCGGGGATCCGGGCCGCCAGGGGCAGGTCGAGGGTGTCCAGGGTGGTGGTGTGGGTGAGAACCAGGGCCGCCGCCATGAGGACCATGAGGACGGCCAGGACCTTGTAGAGGGTGGTGCTGCGCATGCGGACCGCCCAGCTCGCCCCGGCCCACGCTCCGAGCAGGCTGCCGGCCAGCAGGTTGAGCGCGACGGGCCAGCGTGCGGCGATCTCGGCAACCGGGACCGCCGCGAGGCGGGCGGGCAGCGCGACCAGGACCACGACCAGGCTCATCGCCTTGTTCAGGATGACCGCGGAGAGCGCGGCGAACCCGAAGAGGCCGATCAGCAGCGGCAGGCGGAACTCCGCACCGCCCAGCCCGATCATCCCACCCAGCACGCCGATCGCCGCTCCCGCGCCGAACACCACGGCTGCCGGGTGCGCCGGTCGGAGGGCGGAAAGGGCCGGCGGCGTGCTCATGACCGGCATCCTCGCCGGTGGCCCGCTGCGCCGCTACCCGGAGCGGGCTTCTTCAGGACAACGCACCGGGGGCCTCCCGGGGGTTCGTCCGGTCCTCCGACACGGCCGCCGGGCCGCGTCATGCGGCGGGCTGCCCGCTTTCGGTCTGGCCCCGCATGAAGACGACCGCGACCAGGGCCAGCCCCACGGCCGCGCCGAGGAGCTGCATGCCGACGAACGCCGGGACCGAGCCCGGGGCGATGCCCGCGAACGTGTCGGTGAAGGCGCGGCCGATCGTCACCGCCGGGTTCGCGAAGGACGTGGAGGAGGTGAACCAGTAGGCGGCGCCGATGTACGAGGCGACCGCGACGGGCGCGAAGCGAAGGCGGTCCGTGCGCGCGAGCCCGAAGATCAGCAGGATCAGCCCCGCGGTCGCCACGACCTCGCCGAGCAGGAGGTTGCCCGCCGAGCGGTCGTGCGTGGACCACTTCACCAGCGGCTCCCCGAACATCGCGTCCGCCAGCACCGCGCCGACGATCGCGCCGGCGGTCTGGGAGGGCACGTAGACGGCGAGCTCCCGCCCACCGACTCCGGCGCCGCCGCGCCGGGCGGTCCACCACTCGGCCAGCGTGACCGCCGGGTTGAAGTGGGCGCCGGAGACGGGGCCCAGGAGGGCGATCAGGACGCCGAGGCCGAAGACGGTGGCGGTGGAGTTCGCCAGCAGCTGCAGCGCGATGTCGTCGGTGAGCTTCGTGGCCTGGATGCCCGAGCCGACCACGATCGCGACGAGGCCGGCCGTGCCGACGAACTCGGCCGCGGCCCGGGCGATCAGCGGGATATGGGGTGGGGTGGCGCCGGGCGCGGGCTGCGGCACCGTGCCGGCGGTGGCCGGGGCGTCGCTCGCGGCGGGCTCGGTGGTGGTCACGGGCTGGATCTCCTCGGGTCAGGGGCAGGAGCGCTTGGAGTTCGCCTCGGCGGTCAGGCGCGCGCTCCGCGCAAGGGCGGCGAACCGGCCGGCGAGCTGCTCGATGGCGTCCGGACGCAGGCGGTAGTAGGTGAACCGCCCACAGGGCTCGGTGTCCACGAGCCCGGCCTCGCGCAGCACTCTCAGATGGTTGGAGAGGTTGGTCTGCTTGGCTCCGGTCTCTTCCACGAGGTGTGTGGTGCACAGGGTCTCGCGGGCGAGGAGGGTGACGATCTGGAGCCGGAGGGGGTCTGCCAGCACCCGGATCAGATCAGTGTCGGCTGACGTCATCATGGCCTGATACTCTCACATCACCCTACGCTGATATCAGCCAAGGCTGATCCATGGAGGAAACCGATGACCGCTCCGCTCGCCTCCGTGCTGTTCGTCTGCATCCACAACGCCGGCCGCTCGCAGATGGCCGCCGGGTTCCTGCGCCACCTCGCCGGCGACCGCGTCGAGGTCCGCTCCGCCGGCTCCGTGCCCGGCGACCGGATCAACCCCTCCGCCGTCGCCGCCATGGCGGAGCTGGGCATCGACATCTCGGACCAGACCCCGAAGGTCCTCACCCCCGAGGCCGCCCAGGCGTCCGACTACATCATCACCATGGGCTGCGGCGACGCCTGCCCCTACTTCCCGGGCAAGACCTACCTCGACTGGCAGCTTGAGGACCCCGCCGGCCAGGGCGTCGAGGCCGTCCGCCCCATCCGCGACGAGATCAGGACCCTCATCGAGGACCTCGTCACCGAGATCGACGCGAGGCGCAAGGCATAGCGGCGGGCCGCCTCCCGATGGCCGCGGAGAGCAGCACCGGTTCGCCCGAGAACTGAGCCGCGACGCCCCATGCCGATCCGCTACGCTGTCCCTGGGCTGCCCTCGCGGCAGCACGCCTTCGTAGCTCAGGGGATAGAGCACCGCTCTCCTAAAGCGGGTGTCGCAGGTTCGAATCCTGCCGGGGGCACCATGGGAAACGGCCCGGAGCGATCGCGCTCCGGGCCGTTCGTGTAGGCACGATCAGCTGCTCTTGGTCATCGGGACCCAGAAGCTGTCTCTCGAGCCGGAGTTGTAATCGGTGCTGTCCCACGCCCTCAGGTGGGTGCTGTCCTGAAGGTGGAGCTGTATTACTTCGCTCGCGTTGTTCCACCGGTACTGGAAGAACCGGAAATTCGGTCCTCCGCCGCCTTCCAGTGTCTTCGTGCCCCAGCTGCAGATCTTCGACGCGTCGTCCTGGCAGGTCGACCAGGCGGTCGCGGTGAGCTGACAGTCCTCTCCGGGCCGCACATCGATGCGTTTCAGTCGACTGTCGGATGAACGCCACTTTCCCACGAAGTCGTTCGCCGCGCACGAGGCCGATGCGTGGTGCGCCGAGGCGAGGGTGAGGGCGACCGAGAAGGGCAGTGCCAGGACGGCTGCCACGAGCAGGGTGATGAGCCGGCGCAGAGGACCGCCGGCGGATGAGACGTGTGTCATCGCGCACCTCCGGTGGCGGGCGGCCGCACGGGGCGTCACGCACGTGCGCCTTTGTGGTAGCGCCGTTTCCGTTTGCCCGCCGGTTATTCCAGACCAGCACCATCCGGATCTGATCGCAAATCAAAAGCCGTATTTCGCGCACCATTCAACGGTGAACGCGCTCCAATGTGGACCGGTCAATGAGTTTTAATGCGGGGGATTTTTCGGTGTCAGGCGACCAGGTCCGCATAGAAGATCACGTTGTTGGTGCGGTGGCCGTTCTCGATTTCTCCTCCGCAGGTCAGGAGGCGGAGCTCCGGGCGGGGGGTGTCCGTGTAGACCTTGGCGGTCGGGAAGTCCTTCTTGGCGACGTCCTCGATCTCGCGGATCTTGAACTTCGCCGTGCGGCCGTCCTCGCGGGGGACCTCGATCAGGTCGCCCAGTCCGATCTTCGCGACGTGCTCCATCAGGGCCGGGCCGTGCTTCGTGTCGAAGTGGGCGACGAGGACGGCGGCGCCCTTCTCGCCCGGGGACGCGCCGTCGGTCCACCAGCCCGGGGTGGCGGCCTCCGTGTCGGGATCGGGGACGTTCAGCTCGCCGGTGGCGGGGTCGGTCTTGAGGTCGAGCATCCGCTCGGCGTCCACCCCGGCCGCGTCGATCCTCATGCCGGTGGGGCGGGAGCGCCCCAGGGCGGGGGCCGTGTCCGGGGCCGGGGGTGCGGCGGTGGCGGCGACCCGCGGGGCCGGCGGCAGCTTCGTCGCGGAGGCGGTGCCGCAGGCCGTGAGGGCGAGGGCGGCGGCCGTGAGGGTCAGCGCGGCGGCGGCCAGGGTGCGGGGGACCGGGGCCGCGGCGGGAGTGGTGGGGGTGGTGGGGGGCATGCGGGTGACGCTACGAGGGGCACGTCCGGGGCGTGCGTCGGCTGCGTAACGGTCGGCCGGAGAGTGGCGGGCGGGTGTGTAAAGAGGCGGGTGCGGTGTGTGTAAAGAGCCCTCCCGGGGGTGGGAGGGCTGCTCGGAGGGGGCACCGTCAGCTGAGGCCCCTGCTGCGTTCGCCGATGCGGTCGCCCTGGGGGGTGCCGGACCGTTTGAGGGCCGCCTTGGTGTGCGCGCCGCCCTTCACCTTGGTGTGGAGGGGGCCGTCGAAGCCGTGGCCGGGGCCGTGGCCCTGTGCGCGACGCGCCTGCAGTCCGAGCCGCTCCACCGCCTTCGCGACCGCGGCCTGCACGTCCTGCTTCTGCTCTTTGCTCATCCCGTCGTCAACTCCTTCGGGAAGCATCCGATCGAACTACTGGGATCGTATGCAGATATGCGGACCTATGCACCCGGGTGGGGCGGAATCCGGGTAAAGGATCCGCCCCTCACGGCCTGCCCGATGTACCGCTGACGGTGCTCAGGAGTTCCTCCGGGCAGGGCGTCCCCCGCGGGAGCTGGTACTTCGCCGCGATCCGGTACTCCCCCGGCGCCGGGACCAGGAGCTCCGTCCACACGTCCCCCTCGCCGTCCCGGGCCGCCTTGAACAGGCACCCGGCGGTGTTCGCGTACTCCTTCGGCGCCTTCGACCCCGCCACGCCCCGCGCCTTGGACTCCGGGGTCTCCTGCGGGGGCGCCACGGCCTTGCCCGCGCCGTCCACCAGGCCCAGCCACGGCGAGTGCGGGATCCGCACCAGCACCCGGCCGGGCGCCGAGACGTCGAGGACCAGCTGGTCCGCGCCCGCCCGGACCACCTTCGCCGGACCGGTCACCAGGCTCGTGGGGGCCTCCACCTGGAACAGCCGCCAGTTCTCGTCGCCCCAGATCTGCCGCAGGTACGGCAGCCCGCCGCGCAGCAGCTCGGCCTCGTCCTTACCGCCCGAGTCGGGCTTGTCGGCGGGCAGCACCACGTAGTGCACCGCCCAGCGCTCCAGCCAGCCCCGGTAGTTCTCGGCGGTGAGGGTGTCGTCGTAGAACAGCGGGTTGCGCTCCAGGTCGGCCTGCCGGTTCCAGCCCCGCGCGAGGTTCACGTACGCCGGGAAGGCCGAGGACTCGCGGTGGCTGCTGGCCGGGACCACCTCCACCCGGCCCCGGTCGGCGCCGGCCTTCTGCAGCTGGTCGATCAGCGGGGCCAGCTCGCGGTTCCAGGCGGCCACCGGGGTGGTGCGGATGATGTCGGTGATGCTGTTGGTGGTGATCCAGACGTTGATGCCGACGAACGCCAGCAGCACGGCGTACCGGAGCCGGGTGCGCGGGAGCGTGTGCGCGACGGCCGCGAGGAGGACCGCCCCGCCGAAGAGCATGACCATGCGGGTGGCGTTCGAGCCGATCTGGGAGTCGATCACCCAGGTCAGGAACACCCCGAGGGCGTACACGGCGCCGGAGATCCGGACCGTCTTCCACGCCTTCGGCACGAGGAAGGCTATGGCGAGGCCGAAGACGAACGGCAGCCAGGCCGAGCCGATCTTCATCGGCTGCGTCCCGGAGAACGGGAACAGCCAGGCCGACAGCCCGACCACCGCCACCGGGGCCAGCCCCAGCGCGTACGCGCCCGGCCGCCGCCCGCTCAGGAACAGCGCGGCCGCGACCACCCCGAGGAACAGCCCCGCCACCGGGCTCGCGGCGGTCGCCAGCCCGGCCAGCAGCGCGGCGACGACGGCCTTGGCCCAGCGCCGCCGGGCCCACTTGCGGGGCCAGCAGAAGACGGCGGCGACGGCCCCCAGCGCGAAGAGGGTGCCGAGCCCGAAGGTGACGCGGCCGGAGAGGGCGTTGCAGAACAGCCCGTAGACCCCGGCCAGCGCCGGCCACAGGGGGCGCCGGACGGCGCCCCGGCAGCGGGTCAGGACCAGGGCGAGCAGGGCCGCCGACGCGGTCCCCGCGATCATCATCGTGGTCCGGACGCCGAGCACGTGCATGACGTACGGCGACACCACGCTGTACGAGACCGGGTGCATCCCCCCGTACCAGGCGAGGTTGTACGCCGTGTCCGGGTGCCGGCCGACGAACTCCGCCCACGCGTCCTGCGCGGCCAGGTCCCCGCCGCTGTTGGCGAAGCAGAAGAACCAGACGACGTGCAGGACGGCCGCCACGGCGGCGGCCACCACCGCCGGATGGCGGTGCGCCCAGCCCAGGGCGCCGCCCGCCGCCTCCCCGGCGGCCGGATGCCGTCTCTGTTCGGGTACCCGGCGTCCGGGCTTGTGCTGTTCTGCTGTGGTCACGACCGACGCTCTCTTCCCGGCACGGCACACCCGTCCCGTCCCGGCTCCCTTGACGCGCCACGGCGCCCCGGGGTTGTGCCCGGGGCGCCGCGCCGCTCCGCCGACCCGTATCAGCCGATACGGGTCAGCTTGCTGCCGATGCCCGGCGCGGCCAGCTCCGACTGGAGCGCCACCGGCACCTTCACCTGACTGGCCCCCTCGCCGACGGTCAGCACGCCGACCGCCGTACCGGCCTTCGCCGACCCGGGGATCTTGGTACCGCCGTCGCCGAGCTTGATGTCGACGGTCAGCGAGGACCAGCCGACCGCCTGCACGTCGGCGGTGGCGACGACCTTGGTCCGGCCGCCCACGCCGTCGTCCACGTACCCGACGACGTCGCCCTTCTTCACGACCGGAGCGCCCTCCAGGGACTTCTGGGTGGCGACGAGGAGGTTCTTGCTCACCGCGACGACCGTGTCGATGATCGGCGGCTTGTGCTGGCCGAGGACCGCGCCGACGATCAGCTGGTTGGTGTCGCCGACCTTCTTGTAGGCGGCGAAGAGGAGGTTGCCGCCGGCCTTGGTCGTCGTACCGGTCTTGATGCCGAGGGACTCGTTGTACGGCACCAGGCTGTTCCAGTTCCGCCAGGGCTTGCCGGTCTGGTCGGTCCAGGAGGGCTTGCGGGTGATGTCCGTCAGGGCGTCGATCTCGACGATCTTCAGACCCAGCTTGACCTGGTCCTCGGCGGTGCTGACGGTGGTCGCGTCCAGGCCCGAGGGGTCGGTGTAGGTCGTGTTCGTCATGCCGAGCTGCTTGGCGGTGTCGTTCATCTTCTTGACGAACGCCTCCTGGGAGCCGGAGTCCCAGCGGGCCAGCAGCCGCGCGATGTTGTTGGCCGACGGGATCATGAGGGCGGCGATCGCGTCGTACTCGGAGATCTTGTCGCCCTCCTTGACCGTGTTGAGGGTGGACTCGTTGTCCGACTTGTCCTTCTGGCCCTCGGTCTCGGCGGTCTTGTCGACGTCGATCATCGCGCCCTTCTCCCCCTTCTTGAAGGGGTGGTCGCGCATGATGATGTACGCCGTCATCGACTTGGTGACACTGGCGATCGGCACGGGCTTCTGCTCGCCGGACGAGCCGATCGTGCCGAGGCCTGCGGCGGCCATGGAGGCCTGGCCCTCGGTGGGCCAGGGCAGGGCGGGCGCCCCGCCGGGGAAGCTGTACTGGGAGTTCGCCGTCAGCACGAGCTTGGGCGCGGGCAGCGGGCGCACCAGCTGCACGACGGCCAGGATGACGGCCAGCAGCAGCACGATCGGCGCGTAGATCTTGACCCTCCGCACCACCGTCCGCATCGGGCTGGGCGGCGGGGGCGGGTTGTTGGTGAGGTCCGCCAGCATGTCGAGCGGCGGGCGGGGCGGCAGCGGCTGCTGGGTGGTGCGCTCGCTGGGGTCCAGCCGCCGCACGGTGGGGGCGGCGGCCGGGTCGGGCTTCGGGGCGGCGGGCGGCGGCGCCTGGTCGCCCAGCGGCACGAACCGGCTGACCCGCGCCTCGGGGGCCGGGGCGCCCTTCGGCGCGGGCGCGTCCTTGCCGGGGGCCGCGGGGGCGGTGCCCGGCTTGACGGCACGGAAGACGGCGGTGCGCTCGGAGTCCTCGGCGGACTTGCCGGAGTCGGCTTCCGCCGGGGTGGAGGCGGGCTTGACCCTGCCAAAGACGGCCGTCCGCTCGTCCGACCCGGCGGCGCGGGGGTCCTGCCCGGCGGGCTTGCCGGAGTCGGCTTCCGCCGGGGTGGGGGCGGGCTTGACCTTGCCGAAGACGGCCGTCCGTTCGTCCGACCCGGAGGACGCGGCGGCGCGGGGGTCCTGCCCGGCGGGCTTGCCGGAGTCGGCGGGCTTGCCGGTGGCAGAGCCGACCGGCTTGCCGGAGTCGGTGGAGTCGGCCGGCTTGTCCGAGTCGGCTTCCGCCGGGGCGGAGGCAGGCTTGACCCTGCCGAAGACGGCCGTGCGCGCGTCGGACCCGGAGGAGTCGGCGGCGCCCCGGTCCTGCCCGGCGGGCTTGCCGGAGTCGGCGGGCTTGCCGGTGGCAGAGCCGACCGGCCTGCCGGAGTCGGCGGACGCGCCGGACGCGGAGTCGGCCGGGTTGCCGGAGTCGGCTTCCGGCGGGGTGGGGGCGGGCTTGGCCTTGGCGGAGACGGCCGTGCGCTCGTCGGGCCCGGCGGCGCGGGGGTCCTGCCTGGCGGGCTTGCCGGGCTCGGCCGGGGCGGGATTGCGGGTGGGGTCCGCCGGGCGGGTGCCCGGCTTGACGGTGCGGAAGACGGCCGTACGCTCCGACGGCTCGGCCGCCTCGTCCGAACCCGGCTCCACGGCGCGGAAGGCCGGCTCCCCGGTGGCACGCGGGTCCCGTGCGGCGGACTCCGCCGGGGCGGAACCGGGCTTGACGGCACGGAAGACCGCCGTGCGCTCGTCGGACCCCTTCGCGGACTCCGCCGGGGCCGAACCCGGCTTGACCGTACGGAAGACCGCCGTGCGCTCGGAGGGCTCGGCGGGGTCGGTGGTCCGCCGGGCACCGGAAGCGGAACCCGGCTCGGCGGACGCCGACCGGTCCGCGTCGGCGCCCTTCGCGGAGTCGGCCGCAGCGGAACCCGGCTCGGCGGACTCCGGCCGGTCCGCCACCGGGGCCCGGTCGGCGCGGCCGGAAGCGGAGTCCCGGCCGGGGGCCGGCTCGGGCTGGTCGTCCTGCGGTGCGGGGTCCGAGGTCACAACGCCGAAGGCGGTGGTACGCGTGCCCCCGCCGGACTTCCCGGCACCGGCCGAAGCAGAACCGGAACCGGAACCTGACCCGGCGTCGGCCTCCCGCGCGGAGTCGGCCGGGGCGGAACCGGGCCTGACGGCGCGGAAGACGGCGGTGCGCTCGGAGCCGGCCGCGCCCGCACCGGACGGCTTCCCGCCGTCACCCTCGGAGCCGGAACCGGAGTCGGAACCGGAGTCGGAACCAGAGGCCTCGGCGGCCTCCTCGGCGCGCCCGGAAGCGGAATCCCGGCCGGCCGTCTCGGACCGCGCCGCCGCCGAGCCGGCGCCCACCCGTCCGGGCGACCGCTCGGCCTCGTCCTCGGCCTCGTCCCCGTCCGCGCCGGAACCCCGGCCCGCCGCACCGTCCGCAACCGCACGGGCCGCCACGGCGTCCTTCACGGGAACGCGGGGCTGGAACACCGAGACCCTCGGGTCCTGATCCCCGGCCCCTGAGGACTTCGCCGCCCCCGACGCTCCTTCACTAACCGACTTGTCGGGGGACTCGCCCGCCACCGTTCCTCCTCGATCGCCGTCCGGCCACTGTCCGAACCGTCTAACAGTGTCCCGTCTAGGGGGCCTCGCCCACCCGCTAGACGAGAACGACATAGCTACTGGTTCCCCCACAAAGCGAGCAGGCGCTCTCGACAGATGAATGTGAGAGGCGTCACCCTGTCACTCATCCACGCGGGGAGGCATGGATGGGCAGGAGCCGCAGAACAATTCCGGAGGAGCTTCTGCTGCTCGCTTTGGACCCGGCCACGGGTACCACGGCGCAGCCGCAGTCGCTCGACCTCGGCCTGGCCGGGGCACAGCTAGTGGAGCTGGCTCTGGCAGGACGGATAGCCCCTGACGGGGATCGTATCGCCGTGGTGATGCCACGGCCGACAGGAGATCCGACTCTGGACTCCGCACTGGAACTGCTGCGCAGGCGCGGCAGCCCGGTACGGGCGGTCCACTGGATCGGCGGACCCCGGCTGGGGCTCCGTCAGATCTACCTCGCGCACCTGGAGCGCTGCGGCATGGTGCATGCCGTCGCGGGACAGATGTGCGGGGTACTGCCGACGACTCGCTACCAGGCGACGGACACGGCCATCAGCCGGGAGATCCGTGCCCGGCTCGACAGTGCGATCCGCACCGGCGTACCGCCGGACCCGCGGACCGCGGCGCTCGCCGCACTGGCCCACGCGGTCGGACTCGGCAAGCACCTGTACCCCGGCAACGAGGGGCGGTCGTCCAGGTCCCGGCTGCGGGACCTGATCAGGCACGACCCGATGGGCGGTCTCGTGGCGCACGCCGTCATGGACGTCCAGAACGGCGTGGCCGCACAGCCGCGCCGCGAGCGCGCCGCGGCACCGCAGCCGGCCGCCCGGGCCACGGCGGGCGGCGTGCCGCTCCAGCCGCGCCGGACGGGCGCGATGGCCCGCGCGGCCGCGCACTGAAACACCGTGCACGCACCACCGCACGGCCCGCGACACCCCTAGGTCCACCAGCGGGAAAACGATCCACCTCCGCGACCGTCCGTCCCCCCAGAGACGCGGTGCGGGAGCCCCGGCACGCGGGGCGGCGGGGCCGGCCCACCGGCCCCCCCCCCCCCCCCGGTCTGTTTTTCCACGCCGTTCCCCAGCGGCACCGCACCCTTCGGTGGCAGTCTGCTGAACATCAGACACGCAGAGAGACAGCTACAGCTACACCTACAGCTACCGAAGAAGGCGGAGGTGCCGATCCCGTGGCGTCCAATGTCAATCCCACCGTCCGACGCCGCCGACTGGGCATGGAGTTGCGCAAGCTCCGCGAGGACAAGGGCATGACGGCCGAGCAGGTCGCCGAGCGCCTCCTCGTCTCCCAGTCGAAGATCAGCCGGCTGGAGAACGGCCGCCGTTCCATCAGCCAGCGCGACGTCCGCGACCTGTGCGAGGTGTACGAGGTCGAGGACCCGCGGCTGGTGGACTCGCTCATGCAGATGGCCAAGGACTCCCGCCAGCAGGGCTGGTGGCACGCCTTCGGCGACATCCCGTACAGCGTCTACATCGGACTGGAGACCGACGCGGCCAGCCTGCGCACGTACGAGCCCCAGATGGTCCCGGGCCTGCTCCAGACCCCCGAGTACGCCCAGGCGCTGATCCGCGGCGCGCTGCCGGAGACGGCGCCCGCCGACGTGGAGAAGCGCGTCCAGGTCCGGATGCACCGCCAGAAGCGGCTGTCCGAGACGGACAACAACAACGCGGAGGTCGGGCCGCTGCGGCTGTGGGCGGTGATCGACGAGGCGGTGCTGCGCCGGCACGTGGGCGATCCCCGGTTGATGATCCGGCAGCTGCAGTTCCTGATAGAGCAGTCGCACCAGCCGTACATCACCGTGCAGGTGATGCCGTTCACGATGGGCGCCCATCCCGGGGTGAACGGCCAGTACGCGATTCTGGAATTCCCGGACGCCTCGGACTCGACGGTGGTCTACATCGAGGGCGTCACGAGCGATTTGTACCTGGAGAAGGCGAACGACGTTCAGAAATACAGCGTGATGTACGAGCACCTGAGGGCCCAGGCCCTCAATGTGGAACAGACCCGGCAGTTCATCTCCGAGGTCATCGACCACTACGCGGCCCTGGACAAGTAGGGAGGTGGCAGGGGGTCCGGCACGGTACACCGTCGGTCCCCGGCCACAAAAGACCTGACCGGAATATGCCACCCGGTCGAGTGAATGCCTCCTTCGCCCATCGGGAGGTGCCGGTAGCGTCGATCGCGTCGGCCCGGGGAATGGCGCCGGCACTCAGCCGGGAACTCCCGGAACCACTCTCTGAACCGGAGAAGAACCATGGGCATTCGTCAGGGCGGCACCGAGAACTGGACCAAGTCCTCCTACTCCGGCGGGAACGGCGCCTGCGTCGAGGTCAAGTCCCCCGTCACCGAGGCGATCGCGGTCCGTGACTCCAAGGTGCAGGACGGCCCGTCGATCACCTTCGCCCCCGGCTCCTGGACCTCCTTCGTGACCGGCGTCGTCGAGGACCGGCTCGTCTGAGCACCTCGGCACGCACCCCTGACTGGAGCCCTCTCGACCGGCACGCCGTCCTGGCCGAGGGGGCTCGGCCATGTCCGCGCACGGACGCGCGGCCGGCCCCCTCTCCGCCCGGGGGCCGGGGTCAGCGCAGCCGGTCCACGTACCGGTCGGTCCCCGGCACCGTCGGCACGAACGGCGCCACCAGCTCCACCCGCCCCAGCCCCGACTCCGCGACCTCGGCGTCCAGCCCCTGGAAGCGCTCCCAGCAGCCGCGCGGATCGGCCTCCAGGAACCACAGCAGGGTCAGGCGGGTGTCGACCCCCTCGACCTGCTTGACGTAGGTCATCCGGTCGCCCGGCAGCGGCGTCGGCCGGAAGACGGTGACCATCGCCGCCGGTGAACCGTCCAGCCGGCGCGGCAGGGCCCGGGAGCGCAGCCACTCCAGCAGCTCGGCGCGCCGCTCGGGGCCCTCGGCGTCGACGACCTGGAGGACCAGCCCGGCGTACGGGTGGTCCAGGGCGTGGAAGTCGCGGGGGCCCGCGGCCCCGTCGCGGTAGACGGTGGCCTCGTGGTCCTGGAAGGCCGTGAAGACGTGCGTGCGGTCCTGGTAGACGCGGGCGTCGCGGTTCAGGCGCTTGTTGATGCCGACGGTCCACTTCATGTGCTCGTCGTAGCGGCCCTCGGTCACCCAGTACGTCGACAGGTAGCAGCCGGCCGTCACCGGCTGGGCCACCGCCGACTTCTCCGGGTAGCGCAGCTCCTGGAGGTCGCGGGTGGCCACCCAGCGGCGGCCCGCGTACATCCAGGGCATGGCCATCGCGCCCGCGTAGTAGTGGTCGTCCTCGTACCAGCGGTTGTACGCGTACTCGTGGCCCGGGTGCGGTTCGACCATGGTGATCAGCGCGTGGCCGGGGCGGACCCCGTACGGGCCGACGGCCGCGAGTTCCGCGTAGTCCCCGGCCCGGGTGTCCTGCGGCCCCCGCTCCTGCTCTTGTCTGCTCGTCATGACACCGGTGTAGCTGATGCACCGTCAGTTCGCGAGGGTGCGAACGCTGTTCACCCATCGAAATGGTAGGTGCAGCCTGCATCCTTCCTGGCTAGGCTCACGATCACCCGCCACCCGAAGGAGCCCCCATGCCCCCCGCCGGTCCCGCTCCCCTGCCCGCCTTCGCCTCCCGCGCCCGCGCCGTGGGCGGTTCCCCCGTCCGGGAGATCCTCGCGCTCACCGAACGGCCGGGGGTGATCTCCTTCGCCGGCGGACTGCCCGCCCCCGAACTCTTCGACACCGCCGGGCTGCGCGCCGCCTACGACAGCGCCCTCGCCGGGGTCTCCTCCGCCGCCCGCGCCCTGCAGTACTCCACCACCGAGGGCGCCCCGGAGCTGCGCGCGGCCGTCGCCGCCCGGGCGGGGGCGCGCGGCCTGCCGACCACGCCGGACGACCTCCTGATCACCACCGGCTCCCAGCAGGCGCTGACCCTGATCGCCGCCACCCTCGTGGAGCCCGGCGACACCGTCCTCGTGGAGAACCCCACCTACCTGGCGGCCCTGCAGTGCTTCGGGATGGCCGGGGCCCGCGTCATACCCGTCCCCTGCGACGAGCAGGGCCTGCTCCCCGACGCCCTCGCCGAGATCACCGCCCGCGAGCGCCCCAAGCTGCTCTACACCGTCCCCACCTTCCAGAACCCCACCGGCCGCACCCTGCCCGGGGAGCGCCGCGCGGAGGTGGCGCGCGTCGCGGCCCGGCTCGGGCTGTGGCTGGTGGAGGACGACCCGTACGGGGACCTGCGCTACGAGGGCGCGCACGAGCCGTGGCTCGCGGCCCACCCGGGCGCCGAGGACCGCACCGCCCTGATCGGCAGCTTCTCCAAGGTCATGGCCCCGGGCCTGCGCCTGGGCTGGCTGCGCGCACCGGCCGACCTGCGTCGGGCGGCGGTGGTCGCCAAGCAGGCGGCCGACCTGCACACCTCGACGGTGGACCAGCTGGCCGCCGCCCACTACCTGGCCGCGAACGACCTCGACGCCCACGTCACCCGGGTCCGCGAGGCCTACCGCACCCGGCGCGACGCCCTCCTGGCGGCACTCGGCGCGGCCCTGCCCCCGGGCTCGGAGTGGAACCGCCCCCAGGGCGGCATGTTCGTCTGGGCCCGCCTCCCGGAGGGCCACGACGCGACGGCCCTGCTGAAGTCGGCCGTGGCCCACGACGTCGCGTACGTCCCCGGCGCCCCCTTCTTCACCGGCACCCCCGACCCCCGCACCCTGCGCCTGTCCTTCACGACGCACACCCCGGTGGAGATCGGCGTGGGCCTGGACCGGCTGGGGGCGGCACTGGGGTAGGGGGCGGGGGCGGCTACTGCTCCTCGTAGCGGGGCAGGCCGTCCGTGGAGATCGTCCACTGGGCGATCGTCACGTCCTCCCCGTAGAGGAAGTCCCGCCGGGTCGCGTAGCGGGGGCCGTCAGGGGTCTGGTGGATGTCCGACATGACGGCCCCCGTGCCGGTGCGGGGGTCGAAGACGGCGTAGACGGGGACCCCGAGGAGCGGGACGGGGGCCGGGTCTGGTGCTGGGTTCGGGGTGGGCTCCGGGGGCGGGGTCGCTCGTGGTGGGTCCGGGGGGTGCGTCGGGGTGGCGGATGCGGGGACGTTGTAGGCGAGGGTGCGGGTGACGACCTGGCCGGCCGGGAGGCGGAGGCGGGTTCGGCTCAGGTAGCCCGCCTGTTCCAGTTCGTTCAGCGCGCGGCCGATGCGGAACCCGCTCTCGGGGAAGCGGTCGGCGAGGGCGCGGATGGTGACCGGGGCGCCCTCGGGGAGCGACTGGATGTGGACGGCCACCCCGATCGCCAGCAGCGACAGGTGCGGGTGCTGGGCGAGCCGGTTGGCAACGACCGTGAAGTCACGCGTCAGGGCGACTTTCGCGTGCGTGACTCCGGAAAGGCCACCGGATCGGGCGGTTCGAGCCGGAAGGCGGGGCGGCGCGGGCGTGCCCGCGTTAGGCTGCTGGAAGGCCATCGGGAAGGGTTTGCTTCCTCTTGGATCAGGCCCTCGGCTGGGATTCGCTGTCCCGCCGGGGGCCGTCTCATGTCTGGGGTTGTGGCGTGAGCATATGCCCGGCAACCACTTCCGGATCCAGCCGTGTTGGGATGGTTCACCCGTCCGAGCGACTGCGGTCCGGGCGGGGAGGCTGGTGGGGTTGGTTTGGTTTTTTCCCCCGGTTCTTTGGTCTTTTGACGTGCGGGGCGACCGTCCGGCGGGTCGCCGTGTCGTAGGTTTCCGGGCCTCGGTTCGAACGGATGAACTAGGCGTAGAGGGCCTCGATTTCGGCCGCGTAGCGGGCCTCCACCGCCGGGCGGCGGAGTTTGAGGGTGGGGGTCAAGGTGCCCGCCTCGACCGAGAGTTCCTCCGTCAGGACGTGGAAGGCGCGGATGCGGGCCGGGCGGGAGACGGTGGCGTTGGCGGCGGTTACGGCGTGGTCGAGGTGGGCGCGCAGGGCCGGGTGGGTGGTCGGGGCGGGGCCGAGGTCCAGGGATTCGCGGGCCGCCCAGGCGGCGAGTTCCGCCGTGTCCAGGGCGAGCAGGGCCACCGGGTGCGGGCGGCGGTCGCCGATCAGCACCGCCCGGGCGACGAGCGGGGAGGCCTGCTGGACGGCGAACTCCACCTCGGTCGGGGTGATGTTCTTGCCGGCCGAGGTGATGATCAGCTCCTTCTTGCGGCCGGTGATGGAGAGGAAGCCGTCGGCGTCGAGGGCGCCCAGGTCGCCGGTGTGCAGCCAGCCGTCCGCGTCCAGGGCCTCCGCCGTCGCGGCGGGGTTCGCGTGGTAGCCGGGGAAGACCATCGGGCCCCGGGCCAGCACCTCCCCGTCCCCGGCGATGCGCACCTCGCAGCCCGCCAGGGGCCGGCCGACCGTGCCGGGGCGGGCCGCGCCGGGGTGGTTGAGGCTGATCGCCCCGCCCGACTCGGTCATCCCGTAGCCCTCGAACACCCGGATCCCGCAGGCCCGCAGGAAGTCCAGGGTGGCCGGGGCGATGGGGGCCCCGCCGGTCAGGGCCCACCGCAGCCGGCCCCCGAAGGCCTCCCGCACCGGGGCGTAGAGGGAACGTTCCGCCTCCTCGTACGCCGGGCGGGACCCGGCCGGGAGGCGGCCCTCCGCAGCCAGCACCCCGAGCCGTACCGCCTCCTCGAACCGCTCCCGGCCTCCCTCGGCCCCCTCCGCCAGCGCCAGCACCACCGAGTGGACCTTCTCGAACAGCCGGGGGACGGAGGGCAGGTGCGTGGGCCGGGCCTGCGCCAGCTCGGACAGCACGTCCTCGACCCGGCCCCCGAAGTAGCAGAGCTCACCGCCCTCCAGCAGGGTGGTGAACTGGATGAGCTGGGCCAGCAGATGGGCCAGCGGCAGGTACAGGTACGTGGAGTCCCCCGGCCCGCCCTCGACCAGCGGGAGGGTGGCGTCCTGGACGGCGCCGAGGTTGCCGTGGGTCAGCCGGCAGCCCTTCGGCGGGCCGGTCGTGCCCGAGGTGTAGACGATCGCGGCGTCGGCTCCGGGGGTCACGGAGGCGGCCCGCGCGGCGAGTTCGGACTCCGGGACCCGCGTACGCGGCTGCTCGTCCATCGTCACGACCGCCCGCAGCGCCGGCAGCTCCGGCCGCAGCGCCTCCACCCGGGCCGCCTGCGCGGCGTCCTCGCAGACGGCCGCCACCGCCCCGGAGTCGGCCAGCACCCAGGCCAGCTCCTCCTCCCCCGCCGTCGGGTACACCGGCACCAGCACGGCGCCGGCCGCCAGCACGCCGAAGTGCGTGTACGTCCACTCCGGCCGGGTCTCCGCGAGCACCGCCACCCGCTCCCCGGGCCCGACCCCCAGCCCCAGCAGCCCGCAGCCCACCTCCCGTACGGACGCGGCGAGTCCGGCGTACGTCCGGGTCTCCCAGCCGTCCCGGCCGTCCGGCGCGCGGAACCTGAGCGCCGTCAGCGGCCCGTACCGCTCCTCGGTCCACTGGGTGAAGACCGCCAGTGTCTCCGGCCGACCACCGTCCATCGCTCGCCCTCCCGGGTACGGGTACAGATGACCTCCGATGGTGGGCGCCCGGGGCGCCCCGGCGGCATGACCGGAAGCGTCACTACCGCTGACCCCGGCGCTCACGGGGGCTACCGTCGGAGCATGGGGAGGCGGACGGTCGGCGTGCACCACGTGCGCGCGGTGCTCGCGGGCGCGCGGCAGGGCGGCGTGGACCTCGTACCGCTGCTGCAGGAGGCGCAGATCCCGCCGCTGCTGCTGGGCGACGACCGGGCACGGGTGACGCCCGCGCAGTTCGCGCGGCTGTTCCGGGCGCTGTACCGGACCACGCGGGACGAGTTCCTGGGCCTGGCGGCGGTGTCCAGCAGGCCCGGGACCTTCGCGATGATGTGCTACGCCTGCGTCGGCTGCCGGGACCTGGGCGCGGCCGTGGAGCGGGCCGCCGCCTTCTACGGGCTCTTTCCGGGCGGGCCCGAGCTGGCCCTCGAAGTGGAGGGCGGCCAGGCCCGGTTCACGGTGCGCCGGGAGCTCGGGCACGGGGACGGGGAGCGGTTCCTCTCGGAGTGCGTGCTGGCGATCTGGCACCGGCTCAGCAGCTGGATGGTGGGCCGGCGCATCCCCCTGACCGGGGCCTCGTTCGCCTATCCGGCGCCGCCGCACCGGGAGGAGTACGCGGCGCTGTTCGACTGCCCGGTGCGGTTCGGGGCCGAGCGGACGGCCGCCGCGTTCGACGCGCACTGGCTGTCCGCCCCGCTGGTGCGCGACGAGCCCGCGCTGGAGGCGATGCTCCGCCGGGCCCCGTTCGACCTGCTCTCGCGCCCCGAGTACGGGACCACGGTCGCCGAACAGGTGCGCCGCTCCCTGGTCCGGGGGCTGCACGGAGCGCCGGGGCTGCCGGGGCTCGGGGAGGTCGCGGCCCGCCTGGCGGTCTCCCCGGCGACGCTGCGGCGCCGGCTCCAGCAGGAGGGCACCTCCTTCCAGCGGCTGAAAGACCAGGTCAGGCGGGACGCGGCGATCGCGGGCCTGGCGGAGGGCGGCGAGCCGATCGCGGAACTCGCGGCCCGCCTGGGCTTCTCCGAGGACACGGCCTTCCACCGCGCCTTCCGCCGCTGGACGGGCACGACACCGGGCGCCTACCGGATCGCCTCCGGCGGGTAGGGCCGACGGCCGCACCCGGGCGGGTGGTGTGAGGGGCGGTCAGCAAAGGTGAGCTGCGCGGTCAGCGACATGCCGACCGGTCGGTCACTACGGTCGCCTCACCTACCCCCACACGGACGTCGGGAGATCCCCCCATGCGTTTGCGAAGCTCCGCCCTGGCCGCCGCCGTCGCCGCCCTGGTCCTGTCGGCCTGGGTGCCGGCCGCCGCCGCACAGGGGGCCGAGGAAGGCGCCGCCGCCCGGCCCGGCGACATCGTCGACAGCGCCCCGTCCGCCTTTCACCCGCTGCCCGGCCAGCCGACCGGCACCCGGGCGTGGAAGGTCCACTACCGCTCGACCACCGCCGACGGCGCCCCGAACGTGGTCTCGGGCACCGTCATCGTCCCGCAGGACGGCCGCACCGGGCCGCGCCCGCTCGTCACGTACGCCGTCGGGACGGTCGGCCTGGGCGACTCCTGCGCGCCGAGCAACAACCTCCCGAACGGCACCTCCGCCGAGGCCAACCTCATCCAGCAGCTGACCCTGCGCGGCTGGGCGGTGGTGGTCACCGACTACGAGGGCCTCGGCACCCCGGGCCTGCACACCTACACCGTCGGCCCGTCGGCCGGGCACGCCGTCCTGGACGCCGCCCGGGCCGCGATCCGGCTGCCGGAGGCGGGGCTGGGGGCGGACACCCCGGTCGGGATCATGGGGTACTCCCAGGGCGGGCAGGCCAGCAGCTGGGCCGCCGAGCTGCAGGGGTCGTACGCGCCGGAGCTGAAGGTCAAGGGCACGGCGACGGGCGGGGTCCCGGCGGACCTGATGAAGGTGGCGGCGTTCAACAACGGCTCCTACGGCTCCGGGCTGATCTTCATGGCGGCGGCCGGGCAGGACGCGGCCTTCCCCGAACTGAAGCTTGACTCCTACCTCAACCCGGCGGGCCGGGCCCTGGTCGAGGGGATGAAGGAGAACTGCGTGGCGATCGACGCCATCGCCGGCTCCTTCAAGCGGATCTCCGACCTCACCACCCGCGACCCGCTCGCCCAGCCCGACTGGCAGGCCCGGCTGGACCAGAGCCGGCTCGGCCGGACGGCCCCGGCGGCGCCGGTGCTCCAGTACCACGCGCTGGGCGACGAGCTGATCCCGTACGCGGTGGGGCGGCAGCTGCGGACGGACTGGTGTGCGCGCGGCGCCGACCTGCAGTTCGACACCATCCTGCTCGGCGAGCACGTCAGCGGGGTGATCACCCACTCCCCGGCGGCCGCGAACTGGCTGGCCGACCGCTTCGCGGGCCGCACCACGCACCCCGACTGCTGAGCCCTCTCGCCGTGCCTGCCCCGCCGGTTCACTCGCCGGCGGGGCAGGCGCGCGTTCCGGCGGGGAGGCGGCCGTCGATCAGGAACCCGTCCGCGTAGCCGCGTACGCAGGCGGAGGAGGGGTAGCCGGTGTGCCCGTCGCCCTTGTGGTCGACGACGACCGCCGATCCGAGGCGCCGGGCGGTCTCCTCCGTCCACTCGTACGGGGTGGCCGGGTCGCCCCGGGTGCCGACGAGGAGCATGCGCGGGGCGCCGGGGTGGTCGATGCGGCGGATGAAGCCGGTGCCGGCGGGGCGTCCGTAGCAGGACAGCAGGGTCATCAGCTGGCGCGGGCCGAAGATCTCGGACACCTCGCGGAACCGTGGGCTCAGCTCGCCGATCTCCCTGGCGATCGTCACCGGGTCGGCCTTGTCGTCGCCCCGGTCGGGGTCGTCGGCGCAGTTCACGGCGGTGAGGGCGGCGGTGGCGTTGTCGGCGGGCACCTGGGAGGGGGTGCCGGCGGGGGCCGTGGCGGGGGGTGCGGTCAGCCGTTCGAGGCCGGTGGGGTCGTCGTGTTCCTCGGCCCGGGCGAGGGCCTCGGCCAGGTCGGGCCAGGAGGTCTTCGCGTAGAGGGCCTCGCCGATGGCGAGGACGGCGTCGTCGCCGGTGAAGGGGGCGCCGCCGGTACCGGTCAGGGGGTGTTCGTCGAGGCGGGCGACGAGGGCGGCGGCCTTCTCCTTGGCGGTACGGGTGTTGGTGCCGTAGACGCAGTGGTCCTGGTGGGCGCACCAGGTCAGGAAGTTGTCGAGGGCGCGCTGCTGGCCGCGCGCGGAGGCGAGGGCCTGCTCGGTGAGGGGCTCGGTGAGGGTGTCGACCCCGTCGAGCACCATGCGGCCGGTGTTCTTCGGGTAGAGGGCGGCGTACACGGCGCCGAGGCGGGTGCCGTAGGAGAAGCCGAGGTAGTTCAGCTTCTTCTCGCCGAGGGCGCGGCGGATGTCGTCCAGGTCGTGGGCGACGTGGACGGTGCCGATGTACGGGAGGACGCGGCCGGAGTGCCGCTCGCAGCGGCGGACCTCGGCGCGCAGGGCCGCCAGCTGGGTGGCGGGGTCGGTGGCGTCGGTGGTGTCGGCGGTGTCGGCGGTTTCGGCTTGCGCGCCGCCGCAGGAGACGGGGTC
The DNA here is from genome assembly GCF_042884105.1 of Streptomyces sp. NPDC058157. Taxonomy (NCBI): domain Bacteria; kingdom Bacillati; phylum Actinomycetota; class Actinomycetes; order Kitasatosporales; family Streptomycetaceae; genus Streptomyces; species Streptomyces sp. NPDC058157. The sequence continues at coordinate 388 of NZ_JBHVUQ010000081.1, read as the reverse complement.
GCTGAGGCCGACTCCGCGCGGGTCGAAGGCGACCAGGTCGTAGCGTTCGTTGAGCTTGGCGAAGAGGGCGGGGTCGGCGGCGAGGGAGGCGATCCCGGGGGCGCCGGGGCCGCCGTAGTTCAGCAGGAGGGACCCGAGGCGGCGGTGGCCGGTGGCCGGGAGCTCGGCGAGCGCCACGTGGGTGGTGCCCTTGGCGGGGTGGTCGTGGTCGAGGGGGACGGCCAGCGTGGCACACCGCATGCCGTCCGGCACGGGCTTCTCGGGGCAGTCACCCCACCGTATTCCGGGGGCGGCCCCCATGTCCCGCCCGGCGGCGGGGGCGCCTTTGGCTGCGCCTGCGGGGGCGGTGGCGCCTGCGGCTGCGGCTGCCGGGGCGGTCGCGCCTGCG
>NZ_JBHVUQ010000080.1:0-32257 GCF_042884105.1 Streptomyces sp. NPDC058157 | reverse complement strand
GCGGGCGGCACCGGAGCCGCCGGGGCGGCGGGCGGCGCGGGAGCGGGGCCGGGGCCGGCGGCGTCTGCGGGGTGCTTTTCCATGTCCACGTCGGCCAGCATAGCGAGACACGATAGATCGCGATAGCCGCTGGTGAGCCTTACCTCACAGACACGGCCGAGCCGGGAGGTTCTACGCTGGTTAGCCGCGCTGCCACATCGGACGCCAGCGCTGTCTGCCGAGTGAGGATTGGCCACATGCCGGAGTTCGCGTACACCGACCTGCTGCCCTTGGGCGAGGACACCACCCCCTACCGGCTGGTGACCTCCGAGGGCGTCTCGACCTTCGAGGCCGACGGCCGTACGTTCCTCAAGGTCGAGCCGGAGGCGCTGCGCAAGCTCGCCGAGGAGGCCATCCACGACATCCAGCACTTCCTGCGCCCCGCGCACCTGGCCCAGCTCCGCCGCATCATCGACGACCCGGAGGCGAGCGCGAACGACAAGTTCGTCGCCCTCGACCTGCTGAAGAACGCCAACATCGCGGCGGCCGGCGTGCTGCCGATGTGCCAGGACACGGGCACGGCGATCGTCATGGGCAAGCGCGGCCAGAACGTCCTCACCGAGGGCGGCGACGAGGCGGCCCTCTCGCGCGGCATCTACGACGCCTACACCCGGCTGAACCTGCGCTACTCGCAGATGGCCCCGCTGACCATGTGGGAGGAGAAGAACACCGGCTCGAACCTGCCCGCGCAGATCGAGCTGTACGCGACCGACGGCGGCGCGTACAAGTTCCTCTTCATGGCCAAGGGCGGCGGCTCGGCCAACAAGTCCTTCCTCTACCAGGAGACCAAGGCGGTCCTCAACGAGGCCTCCATGATGAAGTTCCTGGAGGAGAAGATCCGTTCGCTCGGCACGGCGGCCTGCCCGCCGTACCACCTGGCGATCGTCGTCGGCGGCACCTCCGCCGAGCACGCGCTCAAGACCGCCAAGTACGCCTCCGCCCACTACCTGGACGAGCTCCCCCGCGAGGGCTCCGCGCTGGGCCACGGCTTCCGCGACGAGGCCCTGGAGCAGCAGGTCTTCGAGCTGACCCAGAAGATCGGCATCGGCGCCCAGTTCGGCGGCAAGTACTTCTGCCACGACGTCCGCGTCGTCCGCCTCCCGCGCCACGGCGCCTCCCTGCCGGTCGCCATCGCCGTCTCCTGCTCCGCCGACCGCCAGGCCGTCGCGAAGATCACCGCCGAGGGCGTCTTCCTGGAGCAGCTGGAGACCGACCCGGCGCGCTTCCTGCCGGAGACCACGGACGAGCACCTGGACGAGACGGCCGACGTGGTCCGCATCGACCTGAACCAGCCGATGGACGACATCCTGGCGACGCTGACGAAGCACCCGGTCAAGACGCGCCTCAGCCTCACCGGACCCCTGGTCGTGGCCCGCGACATCGCGCACGCCAAGATCAAGGAGCGGCTGGACGCGGGCGAGGGCATGCCGCAGTACCTCAAGGACCACCCGGTGTACTACGCCGGCCCGGCCAAGACTCCCGAGGGCTACGCCTCCGGCTCCTTCGGCCCGACCACGGCCGGCCGCATGGACTCCTACGTCGAGCAGTTCCAGGCGGCGGGCGGCTCCAAGGTGATGCTGGCCAAGGGCAACCGCTCGCAGCAGGTGACCGACGCGTGCGGCGCGCACGGCGGCTTCTACCTCGGCTCGATCGGCGGCCCGGCGGCGCGCCTGGCGCAGGACTGCATCAAGAAGGTCGAGGTCCTGGAGTACGAGGAGCTCGGCATGGAGGCGGTCTGGAAGATCGAGGTCGAGGACTTCCCGGCCTTCATCGTCGTGGACGACAAGGGCAACGACTTCTTCCAGAACCCGGCCCCGGAGCCGACGTTCACCCACATCCCGGTACGCGGTCCGGGCCTGTAGCCCGCGGCGCCGAGGGCCCCTCCCCGTCCGGGGAGGGGCCCTCGCGCATGTCCGGCCCGGGCGCGGACGCCCGGCCGGGTTAACGTCGGGGTCACAGGCCCGCACCTGGCCGTTCACCCCGGTTCGCAAGGATTCCCGCATGGCAGCGACGACCACCGCCCCCTCCCACGAGACCGCCCGCGCGATCCGCGTGGTCGCGCACCGGGGGGCCTCCCACGAGTACCCCGAGCACACCATCGAGGCCTACCGGCAGGCCATCGCCGACGGGGCCGACGCCCTGGAGTGCGACGTGCGGCTGAGCGCCGACGGGCGGCTGGTGTGCGTGCACGACCGGACGGTGGAGCGGACCTCCGACGGGCGCGGGGTGGTCTCCGAGCTCACGTACGAGCAGCTCGCCGCGTTCGACTTCGGCGGCTGGAAGGGCGCGGAGCACCGGGGGGCACGGGTGCTGCTCTTCGAGGACCTGCTGAAGGAGGCCCTGGCGGCGGACCGGCCGGTGGGGCTGGCGGTGGAGACCAAGCACCCCACCCGGGCCGGCGGCCGGCTGGAGGCGGAGCTGGTGCGGATGCTGAAGGAGTACGGGCTCGCGGACGGCTCCGACGGCCGGGTCGAGGTGATGAGCTTCTCCCGCAACGCGCTGACCCGGCTGCACCGGCTGGCCCCCGGGCTGCCGTCGGTCCACCTGATCGAGCGGCGGCTGCGCGCCCCCCGGCCGCCGTTCGCCGGGCACGCCGGTCCGGGGATCGACCTGGTGCGCCGGGATCCGGGGCTGGTGGGGCGGCTGCGGGCCAAGGGGCTGCGGGTGCGGGTGTGGACCGTGGACGAGCCCGAGGACGTCGAGCTGTGCGTACGGCTGGGGGTGGAGACGATCATCACCAACCGGCCCCGCGAGGTGCGCGCGCAGCTGGAGGGCGTCCGGGCGGACAGCGTCCGGTAGCCGCCCGTGTGACGGTGTGTCATTGGCTGGTTCGCACCCGTGACAGCCGGCCCGCGAGGCTCGAACGTATGCCGTGGCGTGCCCGGCGGTATATCCGCCCGGGGCATGCCGTTTGGCCGACGACGGACAGGCGCCCACCGGCGCCGTGGCGCGGGCGAGGGTGACTGGGGCATGGCCGCAGAACAGCAGGACGAACGTTCCGCCGGTGGCACCGCCCCTGACGACGAACCCGGTGGCAGACCCGGTGCCGGGGAGGGCGAGCCGAGGTACCTCGTCCTCGGCCCGCTGGAGGTGCGCCGGGCGGGCGCGGTGTGCACGCCGAGCCAGCTCAAGCGGCGCGCGCTGCTGGCGATCCTGCTGCTGCACGCCAACCGGCTGGCCTGCGCGGAGATGCTGATCGAGGAGCTGTGGGACGGGCATCCGCCCCGCTCGGCGCAGGCGACGCTGCAGATGTACGTGTCCGGGCTGCGCCGGACGCTGGACCCGGGGCACGGCCGTGCCGGGGGCGACCCCCGCCGCCACCCGGTGCTGCGGACGGCCGGCTCCGGCTACGTGCTGCGCGTGGAGCCCGGCGAGCTGGACCTGGACCGCTCCCGGGCCCGGGCCGCGCGCGGCCGGGACCTGCGGACGGCGGGTGACTGCGCCGCGGCGAGCGCCGCCTTCTCGGCGGCCCTGGCGATGTGGCGCGGGCGGCCGCTGGCCGACCTGGGGCCCGCGCGGCTGCCGGCGTACTACGCGGTGCGGCTGGAGGAGGAGCGGCTCGCGCTGGTCCAGGACCGGATCGGCGCCGACATCTGCGCGGGCCGGTCCCGGGAGGTGATCGCCGAGCTGGCGGAGCTGTGCGCGCGCCATCCGCTGCGGGAGGAGTTCCACGAGCAGCTGATGCTGGCCCTGGCCGGTTCCGGGCGCCGGGCCGAGGCCCTGGACGCGTACGCCCGGGTCCGGCGGGTGGTCGTCGAGGACGTCGGGATCGAGCCGGGGCCGGGGCTGCAGGCGGTGCAGCGCGCGCTGCTGGGCGGCTTACGCCCGACCGGCCCCGAACACGGCCGATGTCCCGGACCGCGGCTCCTCCAGCCCACCGCGAGCTGAACCCCCACCCGACCGGCCCCACCGCCGCACGACCCGCCCGACCGGCCCCACCGCCGCACAGCCCGCCCGGCCGCAGCCCGCCACAGCCGGAGCCGCAGAGCCGGGGCCGGGGACCGGGACGAAGGGAGCGCCCTATGTCAGGTGCCAGTCCAGGCGGCGGCGGTAGTGGACGAGCGGGGCGGCTTCGCGGACGGTGGATTCGGCCACCTCGCCCAGCAGGACCACGTGGTCCCCGTGCGGGAACACGGCGGCGGCCCGGCACTTGAGGTAGACGGGGACGTCCGCGATGCGGGGCCTGTCCTCGTCCCAGTCCCAGGCCACGCCCGCGAACTTGTCCTCCGCGCGCCCCGCGAACACCCGGGCGAGGGCCTCGTCGGCGGCGCCCAGCAGGTGCACCCCGAAGGGGGTGCCCACCCGGGCCTCCATGGCCCGGTAGGTGCGCGAGTCGCGCGAGAGGGCCAGCATGACGGACGGCGGGGCCACGCTGTAGGAGCTGACGGAGGACACCAGCAGCCCGCACGGGCTCCCGTCGGCCCGCCGCGCGCTGACCACGGCCACCCCGCAGACCAGGCGGGCCATGGCCTCGGTGAACCGGTCCACGGGGTCGGCCGGGACCGCCTCCCCGCTCCCCCGCCGCTCCCGGCCCGGCTCCCGGCCCGTCTCCCGGCTCCGCTCCCTGCCCGTCCCCCGGCTCTGCTCCCGCTGCCGCACGCTCATCCGCCGCGCTCCGGCTCAGACGGCGCTGCGCTCGGCGGCGCGCCGGCAGGCGTCCCGGCGTTCGAGCGCGTCGGCGTCCCCGGTGGCCGCGTACACGGCGTCGAAGTCCGCGGCGGCCCGGGCGAAGGAGCCGGCGGTCTCGTGCACCACGGCCCGGTTGAAGCGGAACTCGGGCCGGTCGGCCAGCTCGACCGCCCGGTCGAAATCGGCCACGGCCGCCCCCAGGTCCCCCTCCCCGTAGGCCAGTTCGCCCTTGATCGCCCAGGCCTCGGCCAGCCCGGGGTCGCTCGCGAGCGCCGCGTCGAGGGCCTCGGCCGCCTCCTTGGTGCGGTCCGCCTCCGCGAGCAGGCGGCCGCGCAGGCAGAGCAGGTGGGCGTGGTCGGGGGCCAGGGCCAGTCCGGCGGCCACGTCCGCCAGGGCCGCCCCGGGGTCGCCGAGGTCGGCGAGCAGCCCGGCCCGGGCGAGGAGGGCCTCCCGGTTGTCCGGGTCGAGTTCCAGGGTGCGGGCGAAGTCGGCGAGGGCGCCGTCGGTGTCGCCGAGTTCCAGGCGGGCGTCGCCGCGGTTGTAGTACGCCTCGGGGAAGGGGGGCTCCAGGGACAGGGCCCGCTCGTAGTCGGCGATGGCCTCGGCCGGGCGGCCCAGCTTGCGCAGGATGTTGCCGCGGTTGAAGTAGTGGTCCGCGAAGTCGTCGTCGGCGTCCATGATCTCGCCGTAGTCCTCCAGCGCCGCTTCCAGCCGGCCGGCCATGCTGTTGACCTGGGCGCGGTTGTAGCGCAGGCCGACCTGGTGCCAGGTGCGCTCGCCGAGGCCGAGTTCCCGGTTCAGCCGCTCGATGCCCTGGTCCAGCAGGCGCAGCGCCTCGTCCGGGCGGCCGTCGCGGACCTCGACGAGGGCGAGGCCGTTGCGGTTGAAGACGGAGTAGAAGGCGCGTTCCTTGGGGTCGGGCAGCAGGTCCGCGATGGAGATGGCGGTGTTGACCCAGGCCCGGGCCCGGCGGGGGTCGCGCCGCTCCTCGGGGTAGTGGCGGGCGTAGAGCATGCCGATCTCGTAGGCGAGCTTCATGTGGTGCGCGGGGCTCTGGGTGGCCGTGCGCGCCTCCTCCTGGAGGACGGCCGACTCGTCGGGGCGGCCGGCGGCGGCGAGGCAGACCCCGGATTCCCGGATGAAGATCCACCACAGGTCGGGGCGCCGCTCCGGGTCGGTCAGCCGCCTTCCCTCGTCCCCGAGTTCGGCCGCGACGTGGTAGAAGCCCAGGTACTTGCAGCGGAGCATGGCGGCGCGCAGGGCCTCGACGCCGGCCCCGCCGGGGTCGCTGCCCCGCACCAGGTGGAACGGGAGGGCGCCGAGGCGCAGCGAGGGCTCGGCCTCCTCGGCGCGGGCGGCGAGTGCGGCGGCGCGGGCGTCGTGGAGGGCGGTGCGCGCTTCGGCGGGGAGGGCCTCGTAGGCGGCGGCGAGGGCGGGGTCGTCGTCGGTGCAGTCGCCGTCCACGTAGCGGCGTACGGCCTCGGGGCCCGGTTCGGCGGCCGGGCCGGCCGGGGTGTCCGCGGCGGCGGCGGTCTTCGCCGTGTGGGCGGCGAGGGCGGCCGGCAGGGAGAGGGAGGGGAAGCCGGGCGGGTCGAGGAGCTCGGCCGTGCCCGTGCACAGGACGAGGGTGAGCAGGTCGGGCGGGATCCGGCGGAGGGCGGCGGCCAGGAACTCCTGGTCGGTGACGTCGGCGTGCTGCACGTTCTCCACGACGAGGGTGCGCGGGCCCGCGCCGGCGTCGGCGAGGGCGGCGAGCAGGAAGTCGACGATGCCGTGGGCGACGCGCAGGGAGTGCAGGCGGGCCGGGTAGCGGCTGACCTCGCCGGCCGTGGACTGCTCCTCGATGTGGTGGGTGACCGGCGGGACGAGCGGGGCCAGCTCGGGGGTGCTCTCCTGGAGCTCGATGTAGTGGCGGGCGGCCAGTTCGGGCCGTCGTCGCAGCGCCTCGGGGGCCAGCAGCCGCAGCAGCGTGCCGGCCGCGGTGTACGGGCCGCGCAGGCGGCGGTGCGCGTCGACGGCGGCCAGGAGCGGCGGCAGGTCGAGGCCGGCCAGCAGGGCGGCGCGGGCGGGGCGGTGGGGTGCGGAGATCCAGTGGTGCCCGGTCATGGGCCCGCCTTTCGGAAGAGGCCCGCCGGGGGTGGTCCCGTCAGGCGATGACGTGGTGGAGCCGGGCCCGCCGGCTGCGCAGGCGCTCCCTGGCGGCGAGCCAGAGGGCGAAGGCGATCTGGCCGAAGGTCAGGACGAGGAAGACGGCCGCGTCGGTCAGCTGGACCCAGGTGGCGCGGCCGGCGGCGAAGCGGTCGAGCGAGGCCGAGGTCATGGCGAGGAAGACCGGTCCGACGCCCCACAGGAAGGTGGCCAGGCTGACGGCGTACCCGATGGGCAGGAGCCAGGAGTACCAGCGGGCGGCCCGCCGGTCGACGGGGTGCCACAGGGACTCGTCGGTGAGCCGGTCGGTGCGCCCGAGCAGCCGGTTGACGCGGTTGGCGAGCATGCGCACGGCCGTGGTGTGCAGGTCGACGCAGCCGAGGACGGTGGTGATGAGGACGTAGATGTCGGTGCGCAGGTAGAGGAAGAACTGCCAGAGCAGCCGGATGAAGGTGGTGAAGGCGACCGCCAGGCAGATGCGGCCGGTCAGTCCGTGCGTGAGGCCGGCCGTGACGACGGCGAGGGCGATCAGGACGACGTCGGCGACCATTCCGGCGAGGATCGGCAGGTAGCGCTTGCGGCGTTCCACCCCGGCGAGGCCGTCCAGGGAGGTCTCCACGACGAGGAAGTAGAAGCGGTACGACATCCTCGTGCGCGAGCGGATGCCCAGGCGGCGGCCGGCGAGCGCGTGGAAGATCTCGTGGACGGCGATGAGCGGGATCGCCACGACGAACAGGACGAGGGTGATCACCGCGTAGTAGTGGCTGAAGACGAGGTCGTCGGGGGTCGGCAGGAGGCCGGGGTCGCGGACGACGGTGACGGCCGCCCAGGCGACGAGGAGCGCGTACGCGGTCCAGGCGGCCGGGGAGAACGCGGCCTTGCCCAGCCGCTGCCAGCGCACGGGCGCGACGGCCGGCTCCGGTTCGCCCTCGGTGCGGACGAAGCCGAGCTCGTGCAGGGCCTCGACCACGTCGGCGACGTCGGCGCGTTCGCCGTACTCGGCCTCGTACCAGTCGGCGGCCTCCGCGGGGGTGGCGCCCTCCTGGAGCCGGCGGACGAGTGCGGCGCCGTCGGGCGGGAAGATCGCGTAGGACTCGGTGTCGCGGCGGCCGATGGTGACCTCGTCGCCGTCCTGGAGGTAGACCAGCGGATGCAGCGCCAGTGGGGTGTCGTCCGTGCTGGTGTGGCCTGGCTCCGCCATGGCGGGGGCTCCGTCTCTCGTGGGCCGGGCCCGGACCGGTGGGGGCGTCCCCGATGTGCGCGGGGACGCCCCTTGCTCGAACGCGCCCGGGGTGCGGTTACGCGGGGCTCGGGTAGTGCGAGCACGCGGAAGAGGTCAGGCGGACCGGACCGGCCTTGCGGATCTGGATCTTCTTCATCTCGAAGCACCTCCTTCGGAGGGTGGGTGGGGGTGGGACGCGTTCCATGCTGCTGACCGGCTCCAGAAGTTCTCCAAACCGCGGCCAAAACCGCTGGAGGCCGGGGTCAGGGGAGCAGGGTCACGCGAAGCGCTGGCCGGCCGAGCCGTTGCAGGTCTGCAGGCGCAGCTGCTCGTGGGCGGCGGCCACCGTCAGGCACAGGGCGGGGGCGGCGGCGGGGTGCAGGGTGGCGCCGTCGCGGACGAACTGCTGGTTGGCGCCGCCGTGGCAGTTCCACAGGATCAGGCCGGTGCCGGCCGTGTAGGTGGCGCCGGGGACGTCGACGCAGCGGTCCTGGCTGAGTCCGGCGTGGAGGGACTTGTTCGCGGAGTCGTACCACCAGTCCTGGTTGCGGCCGCCGTGGCAGTCCCAGCCGACCACCTTGGTGCCGTTCGCGCTGGAGCCGCCGAAGGAGTCGAGGCAGTTGCCGGTGGCCTCGTTCTTCAGGGGCTTGTAGAGGTCGTCCCAGGCGCCGGCCTGCAGGACGGGGGTCCCGGTGCTGGCGGGGTCGGCGCAGGAGGCCTCGCGCAGGCCGGAGGCGTAGAGCTGGGTGAGGCAGGAGGCGAAGGCGCCGTGGCCCCGGTAGTTGGGGTGGAACGACTGGCGGGCGGTGTTCTCGTCCCAGGGGAAGTGGTCGCCGAGGTCGAGGTAGAGGCCGCGGGCCCAGGTGTCCTCCATGCAGACCTCGTGGCCGTGGAAGAGGCGCGAGTTGTCCAGGTAGGTGGCGCCGGCGGCGAGGGCGGCGGTGCGCATGCCCTTCTCGAAGGTGGGGACGGCGTAGTTGCGGCCCCAGGCGGCGTCGGAGTCGTAGCCGGCGCAGCCTCCGGGGAGCTTGCCGGGGAAGTCGGGGTTGTCGTTGAAGTCGGGGCCGATGGGGCTGGGGTAGCCCATGACGACGAGCTTGTAGTCGGAGTCGGCGTAGCCGGCGTCGCGCATGACGGTCTTGAGGTCGCCGATGGTGGCCTCGACCTTGGGCACCAGCCCGTCGACGCGGGCCTGCCAGCCGGGGCCGTACTTGGGTTCGCAGGTGCCCTGGCTGAGGACCCAGCGGGTGACGCAGTCGGTCATGACGGGGCCGAACTGGAGGTCGTCGTTGGCGCCGGCGACCAGGACCACCATCTTGATCCTCGTGTTGCGGGCCTTGACGGCCAGGTTGTCGCTCTGCACCAGCTCGTCGGCGTACTGCTTGCTGCCGCCGATGCGGATGTTGCCGGTGTAGCCGCCGGAGCAGGCGACGTTGAAGGTGAGGTCGGCCGGGATGCCCGTGCGGTGGATGGCGGAGTCGGGCGAGCGGTGGCACTGGTTGGCGGAGGTGTTGGTGGCGGGGTCGTAGTTGCCGACGCCCTCGCCGGAGATCTCGCTGTCGCCGAGGGAGATGAGCCCGGTCTTGCGTTCGGCGAGGGGGCGGATCGCGGGGTCGCCGTAGATCTTGGTGGCCTCGGCGGCGCGGATGGCTTCGAGTTCCGGTGACAGGGGTGTGATCGCGCCGGATGCGGCGGGGGCCGCTTCGGCCATGGGGGTGATGGCGGTGACGCCCCCGAGGGCGGCCAGGGCCGCCGCGACCACGGCGAATGTAGATCTGAACCTGGGTTTCGCATGCGAACGAGCCATGTACTGCCTCCCCGATAGCGGTGTTACCCCGGGTATTTACTGGCCGGTAGGGGAGATGGGAACAGTCCGAACAAGACAATTGCTCAACTTTCTGAGGAGGATGTGAAGATGACCGACGATCAGAAGTCCGCGGCGTTCCGCACCGAGCACGACTCCATGGGCGAGGTCCGGGTGCCCGCCCACGCCAAGTGGCGCGCCCAGACCCAGCGCGCGGTGGAGAACTTCCCGCTCTCCGGGCAGCACCTCGAACGCGCCCACATCGAGGCCCTGGCCCGGATCAAGGCGGCCGCCGCCCTGGTCAACGCGGAGCTCGGGGTGCTGGACGAGGAGACCGCGGACGCCGTCCGGTCCGCCGCGGCGGAGGTCGCCGAGGGCCACTGGGACGAGCACTTCCCCGTCGACGTCTTCCAGACCGGCTCCGGGACCTCGTCCAACATGAACACCAACGAGGTGATCGCCACCCTGGCCACCGAGCGGCTCGGGCGCGAGGTCCACCCCAACGACCACGTCAACGCCTCGCAGAGCTCCAACGACGTCTTCCCCTCGTCCATCCACATCGCCGCCACCGCCGCCGTCACCCACGACCTGGTGCCGGCCCTGCGCCACCTGGAACTGGCTCTGGAGCGCAAGGCCGCCGAGTTCGCCGAGGTGGTCAAGTCCGGGCGCACGCACCTGATGGACGCCACCCCCGTCACCCTGGGCCAGGAGTTCGGCGGGTACGCCGCCCAGATCCGCTACGGGATCGAGCGCCTGGAGGCCGTGCTGCCGAGGCTGGCCGAGCTGCCGCTGGGCGGTACGGCCGTCGGGACCGGGATCAACACCCCGCCCGGGTTCTCGGCGGCGGTGATCGCCGAGGTGGCGCGGACCACCGGGCTGCCGCTGACCGAGGCCCGCAACCACTTCGAGGCCCAGGGGGCGCGCGACGCGCTGGTGGAGACCTCGGGGATGCTCCGGACGATCGCGGTCTCGCTCACCAAGATCTGCAACGATCTGCGCTGGATGGCATCCGGACCGCGCACCGGATTGGCCGAAATCAATCTGCCGGATCTCCAGCCCGGGTCCTCGATCATGCCCGGGAAGGTCAATCCCGTCGTCCCCGAGGCCCTCCTGATGATCGCCGCGCAGGTGACCGGCAACGACACCGCGGTCGCCGTGGCGGGCGCCGCCGGCAACTTCGAACTCAACGTGATGCTCCCCGTGATGGCCCGCAACCTCCTGGAGTCCGTCCGTCTGCTGGCGAACGGCAGCCGCCTGCTGGCCGACCGCACCGTGGACGGGATCACCGCGAACACCGAGCGGGCCAGGGAGTACGCCGAGTCCTCCCCCTCCGTGGTGACCCCCCTCAACCGCTACATCGGCTACGAGGAGGCCGCCAAGGTCGCCAAGCGCTCGCTCGCGGAACGCAAGACGATCCGCGAGGTGGTCCTGGAGTCCGGCTACGTCGACCGGGGCGCGCTGACGCTCCGGCAGCTGGACGAGGCGCTGGACGTCCTGCGGATGACCCGCCCCTGAACCTCCCGGAAAGGAGGCCCGGCAGGGGCCGGATCCGGTCGTTCACGACCCCCCGGCCCCCTCCGTGACCTGCACCGCAGCATCCCCGGGGGGCACCGCCCTAAGATCTGCGCATGACAGGTACTTCCCGTACTTCCCGCCCCGGCGCCGGTGCGGCGGGTCCCGCCGCACCGGGCGGGACGCACGGCGCGCACTGGGCACCCGGGACCCGGATCCTCTGGCGCTACCGCGGCCTCGGCCCCGGCCCGCGGGGACAGGTCCACATCGCCCGCCCGGTGACCGTCGTCCAGGACACCGACGAGCTGCTCGCGGTGTGGATGGCGCCCGGCACCGAGTGCGTCAAGCCCGTGCTCGCCGACGGCACCCCGGTGCACGAGGAACCCCTCGCCACCCGCTACACGGCCCCGCGCACCACCGTGCGCTCGCGCTGGTTCGGCGCCGGGGTGCTCAAGCTGGCCCGGCCCGCGGAGCCCTGGTCGGTGTGGCTGTTCTGGGACCGCGACTGGCAGTTCAGGGACTGGTACGTGAACCTGGAGGAGCCGCGCACCCGCTGGTCGGGCGGGGTGGACTCGGTGGACCACTTCCTCGACATCTCCGTCCACCCCGACCGCAGCTGGAAGTGGCGGGACGAGGACGAGTTCGCGCAGGCGCGGCGGATCGGGCTGATCGACGACGAACAGGCCGCACGGGTGGAGGAGGCGGGCCGCGCGGCCCTGGAGGTCGTCAAGGCCTGGGGGCCGCCGTTCCGTGACGGCTGGGAGAACTGGAGGCCCGATCCGGCCTGGGAAGTTCCGGTTCTGCCCGAGGACTGGGACCGCACCCCGGCGCATATGACGTCATGAGACCCTTGATGCGCCCCCGGGGTTCAAACGTAGGATCGTCCTCCGCCGGTCGTGCGCGGGGGGCCCTCCCGGTCCCGCACCCGTAAATGACCTGCGGCGACCGGGACTTGACCGGAGGTCGACGCGGAAAGAAAGGTAACGAGCGGGACGCGGAACCCGGGGGTGGTGGTGCCCCCGCCGCTGAGCGGGTATACCGCGACTGAACCGAGTTGAGTGCAGCGCACATCGAGCGCAAACGGACGGAATTCCACGCGTGACGGAGTACCCCACCTCCCAGGAGGGCCCGCAGCCCACCGTCGCCCCCGGCGGAGGTACGGACGAGCTCGGCCACGGCAAGGCCCCCATCGCGGCCGCCGAGGCCGTACGCACGCATGCCGATTTCCCGCGCCCGCGCGGCACCGCCGGCGACGGCTCCTCCGGCCACGGCCCGGCGGACCCCGGCGCCGCGGCCGCGCGGACCCGTGACGGCGAGGCCGCCCGCAACGCGGGCCGCGACGAGGACGCCGCCGCTCCGGCGGCCGGGGCGCGGACGGTACCGGGCGCGGGCGGCCCGGGCACCGGTTCCGCCGAGGCGGGCGTGGCCCGGCGCGAGGGCGACCGGCTGCGGTTCGTCGGCGCCGCCACGCGCCGGATCGCCCGGGGCATCGACCTCGACGAGATCGTCCTCGGCCTGTGCCGGGCGACCGTGCCCACCTTCTCCGACGCCATCCTCGTCTACCTGCGCGACCCGCTGCCCGTCGGCGACGAGCGGCCCGTCGGCCCGGTCGTTTTAAGGCTGCGCCGCACCGACCGGCTCCGGCCGATCGACGACCTGGCCCTGGCCGAAGGCGGCGAGGGGGCCGGAGCCGCGGGGGGCGCCGGCGAACTCGACTTCAGCCAGCTGCCGCTCGTCGGCCCGCAGGGTGACCTGCCCGCGGCGGAGCTGTGCGAGATCCGGCCCGGCGGGGCCCTCGCCGAGGTGCTGCGCGGTGTCCGGCCCGTGTTCGGGTCGGCGCCCGGCGCCCGCGACGCGCTGCCCGAGCTGCTGGGCGCCGACCATCCGGTGCCGCGCGGGCAGCGGGCGATCCTCGCCCCGCTGCGCGGCCGCCGCCGGGTGATCGGCGCGGCCGTGTTCCTGCGTACCCCGGACCGGGACGCGTTCGAGACCAACGACCTGCTCGTCGCCGCGCAGCTGGCCACGCACACCGCGCTCGGCATCGACAAGGCCGTGCTCTACGGGCGCGAGGCCTACATCGCCGACGAGCTCCAGCGCACGATGCTGCCCGACGGCCTGCCCCAGCCCACCGGCGTGCGGCTCGCCTCGCGCTACCTGCCCGCCGCCGAGACGGCCCGGGTCGGCGGCGACTGGTACGACGCCATACCGCTGCCCGGCAGCCGGGTCGCCCTCGTCGTCGGCGACGTCATGGGCCACTCCATGACCTCCGCCGCGATCATGGGCCAGCTGCGCACCACCGCGCAGACCCTGGCCCAGCTGGACCTGCCCCCGGCCGAGGTGCTGCACCACCTGGACGAGCAGGCCCAGCGGCTGGGCTCCGACCGGATGGCCACCTGCCTGTACGCGGTCTACGACCCGGTCTCGCACCGGATCACCATCGCCAACGCCGGCCACCCGCCGCCGGTCCTGCTGCACCTGGGCGGCCGCGCCGAGGTGCTGCGCGTCCCGCCGGGCGCCCCCATCGGCGTCGGCGGGGTGGACTTCGAGGCCGTGGAGCTGGACGCCCCGGCCGGGGCCACGCTGCTGCTCTACACCGACGGGCTGGTGGAGTCCCGGCTGCGGGACGTGTGGACGGGCATCGACCAGCTCCGCGAACGGCTCGCCACCACCGCGCAGCTGACCGGGCTGGACCACTCGCCGCCGCTGGAGGCCCTCTGCGACGACGTGCTGGACATGCTCGGCCCGGGCGACCGGGACGACGACATCGCGCTGCTCGCGGCCCGCTTCGAGGGGATCGCGCCCAGCGACGTGGCGTACTGGTTCCTGGACCCGGAGGAGACCGCTCCGGGCCGGGCCCGCCGGTTCGCCCGCCGCGCCCTGGCCCGCTGGGGGCTGGAGGAGCTGAGCGATTCGCTGGAGCTGCTGGTCAGCGAGGTGGTCACCAACGCCGTCCGGTACGCCGAGCGGCCCGTGACCCTGCGGCTGCTGCGCACGGACGTGCTGCGCTGCGAGGTCGGCGACGACTCCCCGCAGCTGCCGCGCCAGCGCCGGGCCCGGGAGACCGACGAGGGCGGGCGCGGCCTGTTCCTGGTCAACCGGCTGGCACGGCGCTGGGGCGCGACCCGGCTGAGCAGCGGCAAGGTGGTCTGGTTCGAGCTGCCGCTGCCGCCGGCGCACGACCGGCGCTGAGCGCAGGGCCGGTCAGGCCCTCGGGAAAGACCGCCGCCCCGCAGCTTCGAAGCTGCGGGGCGGCGGTCTTTTCCGTGCCTACTGGAAGAGGTCCGGGTTCGGCGGGGCCGGCGGCGTCGGCTTCTTCGTCGGCGGCTGCGGGTCGCCCGTCGGAGGCGTCGGGTTCTTCGTCGGCGGGGTCGGGCCCTTGGTCGACGAGGTCGGGTCCGGCTTGCCGGTGCCGCTGCCCGAGGGGTCCGGGGTGCCCGTCGGGCGGGTACCGGAGCCGGAGGGCGACGGGCTGGCGGAGCCGGAGGGGCCGCTGGAGGGGACGGCGGTGCGGGTCGGGCCGACCGGGGTGCCCATGTTGGCGTCCGACAGGTCGAACTCGCCGGTGCTGACGCCCTTCAGCGCGGCCGTGGTGTAGGCCCGCCAGATCTGGGCGGGGAAGCTGGAACCGCCCGCGCGGCCCTTGTCGGCCGTACCGGTCAGGGTGACCTGCTTGTGCGAGTTCGGGTCCTCGCCGAACATCGCGACGACGGTGACGAGCTCCGGGGTGTAGCCGGTGAACCAGGCCGCCACGTTGGACTCGGTGGTGCCGGTCTTGCCCGCCGCCTGGTAGGCGTCGGACCGCACGGCCTTGCCGGAGCCGTCCTGGACCACGCCGGTCAGGACCTTGGTGACGGTGTCGGCGGTCTCGCGCTTGATGACCTGGCCGCCGATGGGGTTGACCGGCTTGTACTCGGCGTCGACGTGCTCGGCGCTCTTGACGATGGTCGGGGTGACCTTCTTGCCGTGGTTGCCGAAGGTGGCGTAGACCCCGGCCATCTCCACGGTGTTGGCGCTCATCGTGCCCAGGGACATGGCCGGCTTGTCGGCGGGCCAGCCCTCGCGGTCCTTCATGCCGAGGGCGATCGCCGTCTTCTTCGTGGCCTCCGGCTTGGCGTCCACGATCATCTGGGCGTAGACGGAGTTCACGGAGGAGTTGGTGGCCTCCTGGACCGTGAGCATCGGGTCGCCGTAGTTGACGTCGTCCTGGTTCTGCGGGGCGAAGGGGGTGTCGCTGCCGACCACGGGGCGCTTGCTGGTGCCGTCGTAGAGGGCGTTCGGGGTGATCGGACGGCCGTCCTGGGTCTTGGCCCCGGTCTCCAGGGCGGTGGCCAGCACGACGGCCTTGAAGGTGGATCCCGGCTGGTAGTCGGTGCGCAGGGCGTTGCTCGCCGACTTCTCGTTCAGGCCCACGCCGCCGTACATGGCGACGATGTTGCCGGTCTTGGCGTCCACGGAGGTGGCTCCGGCCTGGACGTTCTGGTCGACCGGGCGGTCCTTGGTGTCCTTGCGGTCGAGCTTGGACTCCAGCTCGTCCTGGACGGCCTTCTCCAGCGCCGCCTGCTTCTTCTTGTCGATGTTGAGGGTGATCGTCCAGCCGCCGGCCTCGAAGTCGGCTTCCTTGATGTTCTGGCGGCTCAGCTCGGCCTTGGCGGCCTGGATCAGGTAGCCCTTCTGGCCGTCCATGCCGGGGCGCGGCTTGGGCTTGATCGGCTCGGGGAGGTGCATGGCGTCGCGCTTGGCCTTGTCCAGCTTGCCCATCTCGACCATGTTGTCGAGGACCGCGTTGAAGCGGATGGTCACCAGTCGGCGGCCGTTGGGGCCGGCGGTGGCGAGGTCGTACTGGCTGGGGGCCTGGATGACGGCGGCCAGGTAGGCGCCCTGCTCCAGGGTGAGCTTGTCGGAGTCGACGCCGTAGTAGGCCTGGGCGGCGGCCTGGATGCCGTAGGCGCCGCGGCCGTAGAAGTTGGTGTTGAGGTAGCCGACGAGGATGTCGTCCTTCTCCATGCGCTGGTCGACCTTGAGGGAGATCACCATCTCGCGGAGCTTGCGCGTGGCCGACTGGTCCTGCGTCAGGTAGTAGTTCTTGACGTACTGCTGGGTGATCGTCGAGCCGCCGGCGGTGCCCTTGCCGCGCAGGGTGTTGAACGCGCCGCGGGCGATGCCGATGAAGTCGACGCCGCGGTCCTTGTAGAAGGTCTTGTTCTCGATCGCGATGAAGGCCGTGCGCACGTCCTCGGGGATCTTGTCGATCGAGACGATCTCGCGGTTCATGTCACCGGTGCGGGTCATGATCGACCCGTCGGCCCACTTGAACGTGTTGCTCTGCAGGACCGCCGTCTTGTTCGGGTCGGTCGGCTCGTCCACGGAGAAGTAGAGGGCGACGGCTCCGGCTATGAGGAGCAGGATCCCGCCGAGGAAGGTCCCGAGGATCGTCTTCCAGGTGAAGAAGCGGCGTATGCCGCCGCGCTTCTTCCCGGTCGGCTTGTCCGCGCGCCCGGCAGCGCGCCCGGCGGTACGCCCGGCCGGCGCCTTCCGCCCTCCGCGCTGCTGCTGCGCCCGTCGCGCATCTGCTCGGCCCATCGCTCCCGCTCCGCTCGATTACCCCCCCGACGTCAGCTCAGAAAACTAACACCGCAGGCTGTGACAAAGGTTGGCTAACCCTGATCAATACCGGTCAATTCGGACGTGAGAATCAGCACCCACTCCAATGGAACCGACGCTCACGATGCCGGATGGGTTGCGGTCATCGCAAAAAGTGATATCACTTTGCTAGGACTTCCGGTCGACCAGGACCGGACGCGACGGAACAAACGGGGGTATTCCATGACAGCCACGGGAACGGGCGAACGACCGGCCGGCGTACGGGAGTTCGCGGCGAACAGCGTCGGCGGCGGACTCGCGCTGCTGTCGGGGCTGATCGGGGCGGTGCTCGGGGCCGGCCTGATCGCCCTCGGCGCGACGGTGGCCGCGACGGCGACCAAGGCGGCCCTGATCCCCCTCGGCATCCTGGTGGTGCTGGCCGCGGTCCTGGCCATGAGCGGGCTGAACACGGTGGCCCCGGGCGAGGCCCGCGTGGTCCAGCTGTTCGGCCGCTACCGGGGGACGATCCGCACGGACGGGCTGCGCTGGGTCAACCCGCTGACCTCGCGCGAGAAGATCTCCACCCGCGTCCGCAACCACGAGACGGCCGTCCTGAAGGTCAACGACGCCTACGGCAACCCCATCGAGCTGGCGGCGGTCGTGGTGTGGCGGGTGGCCGACACCGCGCGGGCCGTCTTCGAGGTCGAGGACTTCACGGAGTTCGTCGAGACGCAGACCGAGGCCGCCGTCCGGCACATCGCGATCGAGTACCCCTACGACGCGCACGAGGAGGGCGGGCTCTCGCTGCGCGGCAACGCCGAGGAGATCACCGAGAAGCTCGCGGCCGAGCTGGCCAACCGGGTCGAGGCGGCGGGCGTGGAGATCATCGAGTCCCGCTTCACCCACCTCGCGTACGCTCCGGAGATCGCCTCCGCGATGCTCCAGCGCCAGCAGGCCGGTGCGGTCGTGGCGGCCCGCAAGCAGATCGTCGAGGGCGCGGTGGGCATGGTGGAGCTCGCGCTGACCCGGCTGGCCGAGGAGGAGATCGTGGACCTGGACCCGGAGCGGAAGGCCTCGATGGTCTCCAACCTGATGGTGGTCCTGTGCGGTGACCGCGCGGCCACCCCGGTCATCAACACGGGCACCCTGTACCAGTGACCTCCAGGGGCGACCAGGACCCGACCGAGCCGGCTCCCGCCCGGGCCGGACGGGAGCCGCGCAAGCAGGTGCTGCTCCGGCTCGACCCGCAGGTGTACGACGCCCTCGCGCGCTGGGCCGGCGAGGAGCTGCGCAGCGCGAACGCGCAGATCGAGTTCCTGCTGCGCCGGGCCCTGTCGGAGGCGGGCAGGCTCCCCGGCGGCGCCGCCCCGATCCCGCCCCGCGGCCGCCCCCGCACCGGCCGGGACACCTGACCCGCCACCACCCGCCACCACCTGCCACACCCCGGCCCCGCCCGGGCGCGACCACCGCGCCCGGGCGTCCGCGCGCCCGCCACCACCCCTCACCTGGGCGGATCCACCGCCCGGCCATCTATACACCGTGCGTATACACCCCGTGTATAGTCACCGCCATGTCCATCGGCCACACCCTGCTCGGCCTCCTGGAGGCCGGCCCGCGCCACGGCTACGACCTCAAGCGCGCCTTCGACGAGAACTTCGGCCACGACCGCCCGCTCGCCTACGGGCAGGTCTACTCGACCATGTCCCGCCTCCTGAAGAACGGCCTCGTCGAGGTCGACGGGATCGAGAGCGGCGGCGGTCCCGACCGCAAGCGGTACGCCATCACCGACGCCGGGATCACCGACGTCGCGCACTGGCTCTCCGAACCCGAGAAGCCGGAGCCCTACCTCCACTCCACCCTCTACACCAAGGTGGTCCTCGCCCTGCTCACCGGCCGCAGCGCGAGCGGCCTGCTCGACACCCAGCGCGCCGAACACCTGCGCCTGATGCGCATCCTGACCCAGCGCAAGCGCAAGGGCGACCTCGCCGACCAGCTGGTCTGCGACCACGCCCTGTTCCACCTGGAGGCCGACCTGCGCTGGCTCGAACTCACCTCCGCCCGCCTCGACCAGCTCGCCCGCGAGGTGCGCCGATGATGACCCCCGCCGGCTCCCTCCTCGTCGCCGACGGCCTGCACAAGGCCTACGGCACCACCAAGGCCCTCGACGGCGCCGCCTTCTCCATCCACGCCGGCGAGGTCGTCGCCGTCATGGGCCCCTCCGGCTCCGGCAAGTCCACGCTCCTGCACTGCCTCGCCGGGATCGTCGCGCCCGACGCCGGCACCGTCACCTACGACGGCCGCGACCTCACCGCCCTGGGCGACGCCGAGCGCAGCGCCCTGCGCCGCAGCCAGTTCGGCTTCGTCTTCCAGTTCGGGCAGCTCGTACCCGAGTTGACCTGCGTGGAGAACGTCGCCCTGCCGCTGCGCCTGGCGGGGGTCAGGCGCAAGGAGGCCGAGGCCACCGCCCTGGGCTGGATGGAGCGGCTCCAGGTCGAGGACGTCGGCGCCAAGCGCCCCGGCGAGGTCAGCGGCGGCCAGGGCCAGCGCGTGGCCGTGGCCCGCGCCCTGGTCACCCGCCCCCGGGTGGTCTTCGCGGACGAGCCCACCGGCGCCCTGGACTCCCTCAACGGCGAACTGGTGATGCAGCTGCTCACCGAGGCCGCCCGGGCCGCGAGCGCCGCCGTCGTCCTGGTCACCCACGAGACCCGGGTGGCCGCCTACTCCGACCGGGAGATCGTCGTGCGCGACGGCCGTTCCCGGGACATGGAGCGCGCCATATGAACACGCTCCGGGCCTGGGCCCGGGACCTCTCCCTCGGGGCCCGCTTCGCCTTCGGCGGCGGACGCCAGGGCTGGACCCGCACCCTGCTCACCGGCGTCGGCGTCGGCCTCGGCGTCGCCCTGCTGCTGATCAGCACCGCGGTACCGGGGGCGCTGACCGGCCGCCACGAACGCGAGGACGCCCGCTCCCTCCTGGGCGCCACCACGGCCGACGCCCCCGGCCGGGACACCCTGCTGGTCGCCCGCGTCGACCAGACGTACCGCCACCAGGACATCGGCGGCCGGTTGCTGCGCGCGGAGGGCCCGGACGCCCCCGTGCCGCCGGGGCTGAAGGCCCTCCCGAAGGCCGGCGAGATGGCGGTCTCCCCCGCCCTGGAGAGGCTGCTGGCCTCCCCCGAGGGGGCGGACCTGCGCGAGCGCCTCGGCGCCCGGATCACCGCGACCGTCGCCGACCGGGGCCTGACCGGTCCGGCCGAACTCCTCTTCTACCTGGGCAGCGACACCCTGCAGCGGGGAGGGCCGGGCGAGTACCGGATCCAGCGGATCACCGCCTTCGCCGGGGACCGGGAGCCCCGGGCACTCGGCCCGGGGCTGATGCTGATCGTCGTCCTGACCTTCGTCGCACTGCTGACGCCCGTCGCCGTCTTCATCGCCGCCGCCGTCCGCTTCGGCGGGGAGCGGCGCGACCAGCGGCTCGCCGCACTGCGGCTGGTGGGCGCCGACGGGCGCACGGTACGCCGGATCGCGGCCGGCGAGGCCCTGTCCGGGGCACTGGTCGGTCTGGTGCTCGGCGCGGGCTTCTTCCTGGCCGGCCGCAGCCTGGTCGGATCCCTCTCCTTCCAGCAGCGCAGCGTCTTCCCGCAGGACCTGGACCCCTCCGCGTGGCTCCTGCTGCTCGTGGCGCTGGCGGTCCCGGCGGCCGCCGTGGCCGTCACCGTCCCCGCCCTGCGGCGGGTGGTCATCGAGCCGCTGGGCGTCGCACGGGTGGCGGCGCCGCGCCGGCGCCGCGTCTGGTGGCGCCTGCTGCTGCCCGCGGCCGGGCTCGGCCTGCTCGTCCCGCTGGGCAGGCGCAGCGAAGCGCACCGCGGCTTCGACCGGTGGCTGGCCGGTGGCGGCGTGCTGTTGCTGCTGGTCGCCGTCACCGTCCTGCTGCCGTGGCTGCTGGAGCGGGTCGTCGGACGGCTCTCGGGCGGGCCGGTCTCCTGGCAGCTGGCCGTCCGTCGGCTCCAGGTCGACAGCGGCGGCGCCGCCCGCATGGTCAACGGGATCGCGGTGGCGGTGGCCGGTGCCATCGCCCTCCAGATGGTCTTCACCGGCGTCGAGGAGGACTACGAGCGGCCCACCGGCCAGGATCCCGGCCGCGCGGCCGTGTCCGTCACGATGCACATGGGCACCGAATCGCGCCTCGACGCCCTCGCCCGCGAACTCGCCGCGACCCCGGGCGTCGTCCGCGCCGTACCGCTGACCGGCTTCCAGGCGGCGCGGAGTACACCGGCCGACGGGGAGACCATCCGCGGGACCATCGGCACCTGCGACGCGCTGCGAGAGGTCGCCGACATCGGGGCCTGCGCCGAGGGCGACGCCTTCGTCCTGTCCGGCGGCGGGCTCTCCCCCACCGGTGAACCCCTCGCCCCCGTTCCCGGCGAGCGGCTCTACGCGGGCAACATCACCTCGTTCGGCGCCCGGGAACTGCCCGCGCAGAAGCCCGTCGAGTGGGCCGTCCCGGCGGGCGCCCGTACGGTGCGGGCCGTCCCGGACCCGATGGGCGACCTCCGCGAGGGAGTGCTCGTCACCCCGTCGGCCGCCCCCCGGGAGATGGGCAGCTGGCCCGCCGCCCAGGTCTACCTCCAGACCGACGAGTCCCGGCCCGACACCCTCGACCGGATCCGCACGGCGGTGTTCCGGGCGGAGCCCCTCGCGAAGGCGACGACCCTGCGCGAGAGTTCCGAAGACACCTCGTACGCGGCGATCCGGACCGGGCTCTTCTTCGGCGCCGCGGCCCTGCTCGTGCTCATCGGGACGAGCCTGCTGGTGTCGCAGCTGGAGCAGCTGCGCGAGCGGCGGCGCCTGCTGGCCGCGCTGGTCGCCTTCGGCACCCCGCGCGGCACGCTGGGCCTGTCCGTACTGTGGCAGACGGCCCTGCCGATCGCGCTCGGGCTCTCGCTCGCGACCGGCACCGGCCTCGCCCTCGGGTCGGCCCTGCTGTGGGTCGCGGGCCGGCCGGTGCACGTCGACTGGAACTCCGTCCTGGCCCTGGCCGGGGCCGGGGCGGGCGTGGTCGCCCTGGTCACCGTGCTGACCGTGCCGCCCCTGCTGCGGCTGATGCGCCCGGACGGCCTGCGGACGGAGTAGCCCGCACAGCCCGCTGCCGGTGTGGCCCCCTCAGTCGGTGGGCCACACCGGCAGCGGGCGCACCGCCTCGCGCAGGGCGCCCGCGACGGCCCGGAACTCCTCCTGCCGGGCGGTCCCGCTGCGCATGGCCAGGGCGATCCGCCGCGAGGGGGCCGGCTCGGCGAAGTAGCCGGTGGCCAGGGCCTCGTTGCGGGCCGTCTCCAGCCGCAGCGCGGTGCGCGGCAGCAGGGTCACCCCGAGTCCGCCGGCGACCAGCTGGACGAGCGTGGAGAGTCCGGCGGCGGTGGTGGTGACGTCGGCCCCTGCGGTGCGTCCGGCCTCTCGGCAGATGTCCAGGGCCTGGTCGCGCAGGCAGTGCCCCTCGTCCAGCAACAGCAGTTGCAAGCCCCGCAGTTCCTCGCGGGGGATGTCCCGGCGGCCGGCCAGCGGATGGTCGCGGGGCGCCAGCAGGACGAAGTCCTCGTCGAACAGCGGCAGTTCGCACACCCCGGGGACGCCCAGCGGGACCGCGAGCAGCAGCAGGTCGAGGCGTCCGGCGGCCAGCCCCTCCAGCAGGGAGGCCGTCTGCTCCTCGTGGACCTGGAGGTCCATGCGGGGGTAGCGCCGCTGGAACAGCCCGAGCACGGTCGGCAGCAGGTACGGGGCGACGGTGGGGATCACCCCGAGCCGCAGCACCCCGGTGAACGGGGCCCGTACCGCCTCGGCCTCCTCCAGCAGCCCGCCCAGCGCGTCGAGCACCCCCCGCGCCCGGACGGCGATCCGCTCTCCGGCCGGGGAGAGCAGCACCTTGCGGGTGGTGCGTTCCAGCAGCTGCACCCCGAGGGCCTCCTCCAGCGCGGAGACGGCCCCGGAGAGCGCGGGCTGGCTCATGCCGATCGCCGCGGCGGCGTCCCGGAAGTGCAGGTGTTCCGCGACCGCCGCGAAGGCGCGCAGCTGCGCCAGCGTCGGCTGCTTCTGTCCTCTACTACTCACAGCCACTGATAGGTACCTCCGATCACCCACCACTAGATTAGCTATTTCCGTAATCAATGCAGCTGTGCCAGCATGTGAGACAGTCCAACCCCCTCGGAAAGCCCCCAAAAGGGTCACTTTCCATTCCGCAAGGAGAGTTCGTGCTCACTGTCGGTGACAAGTTCCCCAGCTACGACCTGACCGCCTGCGTCTCGCTCGAAGCCGGCAAGGAGTTCGCGCAGATCGACCAGAAGACCTACGAGGGCAAGTGGCGCGTCCTCTTCTTCTGGCCGGCCGACTTCACCTTCGTGTGCCCCACGGAGATCGCCGCCTTCGGCAAGCTGAACGACGAGTTCCTCGACCGCGACGCCCAGATCCTCGGCATCTCCGGCGACTCCGAGTACGTCCACCACGCCTGGCGCAAGGACCACGCCGACCTGCGTGACCTGCCCTTCCCGATGCTGGCCGACTCCAAGCACGAGCTGATGCAGGCCTGCGGCATCCAGGGCGAGGACGGCTTCGCCCAGCGCGCCGTCTTCATCGTGGACCCGAACAACGAGATCCAGTTCTCGATGGTGACCGCCGGTTCCGTGGGCCGTAACCCCAAGGAGGTCCTGCGGGTCCTCGACGCCCTGCAGACCGACGAGCTGTGCCCCTGCAACTGGAACAAGGGCGAGGACACCCTGAACGCCGGCGCCCTGCTGGCCGGTGAGTGACGGATGTCCCTCGACACCCTCAAGTCCGCCATACCGGACTTCGCCAAGGACCTGAAGCTGAACCTCGGCTCGGTCATCGGCAACCAGGACACGCTCACCCAGCAGCAGCTGTGGGGCACCGTCCTGTCCTGCGCGATCGCCGCCCGCTCCCCGCGCGTCCTGCGTGAGCTGGAGCCCGAGGCCAAGGCCGCGCTGTCCCCGGAGGCGTACAACGCCGCCAAGTCCGCCGCCGCGGTCATGGCGATGAACAACGTCTTCTACCGGACCCGCCACCTGCTCTCCGACCCGGAGTACGGCACGCTGCGCGCGGGCCTGCGGATGAACGTCATCGGCAACCCGGGCGTGGAGAAGGTGGACTTCGAGCTCTGGTCGCTCGCGGTCTCCGCCATCAACGGCTGCGGCCAGTGCCTGGACTCGCACGAGCAGGTCCTGCGCAAGGCGGGCGTGGACCGCGAGACGGTCCAGGAGGCCTTCAAGATCGCCTCGGTGATCCAGGCCGTCGCCGTCACCCTCGACGCCGAAGCGGCCCTGGCCGCCGAGTAGTCACCCGTACGGGTGGATCCCGTACGACCCTCCGTGCCCCCGCGGCCCTTCCGGCCGCGGGGGCACGGTGCGTTCCGGCGCCGGCTACTTCCTGAGCCGGGTCAGCAGGGCGCGCATGTCCTCGACCATCGCCGCCTTGACGGCGTCCCCGTCGAGGTCGCTCTTGCCGCTGTCGCCGCGACCCCACCAGTGGACGGTGAGCGTGAAGACCGCCCCGCCGTCGAGCACCTGGAGCCGGGGCGCCTGCAGCGAACCGGAGAGGACCGCCCGCTCACCCAGCCCGGACACCCGCTCGGCCGGCAGGGGCATCACGTAGGGGTCCAGCACCGGCACGGCCGCGAACTCCGGCGCCGGGTCGGTCTTCTTGTGCAGCTCGACCAGGACCTGGGCGTAGGAGACGAAGGCCTGGTCCTCCCTGCTGCCGTTGGCGAAGCAGTTCGACCAGTCCAGCGCGGCGTCCTCGCCGTTGCTCGGCACGCCCCGGTCCAGGCCGCCGAGCGCCGTGCCGACGGCCTTCAGCGGGGTCTCCGTGCACAGCTGCTCGCTGTGCCGGTAGCGGATCGGGGGCCCGGCCTCGCCGTAACGTTCCTGCACGACCAGGACCCCCGCGAACACCGCGGAGGCCACGAGCGCCCCGCCCAGCGCCCAGCGCCAGTGCCCCGCCCGTAACGGCCGCTCGGAGCCCGCCGGACCGGTGGCGTCGGCGGACCCCCCGGACTCCTGCGGGGACCACCCGCCCTCGATCTCGGGCTCGCCGATCACCCCCGGGCCTCCCGCTCGGCCGCCTGTACGGCGGTGGCGCCGTGCGGCGCGGGGCCGGTCGGGGAGGGCGGTGCCAGGCGCCGCTCGCGCGAGTAGGCGCGCAGGTAGACGACCACGGTGTTGGTGACGGCGACCAGCGGCACGGCGACGACCGCGCCCCCGATGCCGGCGATCATCCCGCCGGCGGCGACCGACAGCACCACCGCGAGCGGGTGGACCCGTACGGCCCGGCCCAGGATGAAGGGCTGGAGCACGTGCCCCTCGATCTGCTGGACGGCCAGGACCACCAGCAGCACCATCAGGGCGGTGAACGGCCCCTGGGTCACCAGGGCCACGACCACCGCGAGCGCGCCGGAGACCACCGCGCCGACGAGCGGGATGAAGGCGAAGAGGAAGATGAACACGGCGAGCGGGACCGCCATCGGCACCTTGAGGAAGTAGATGCCGAGGCCGATGAACACGGCGTCGATGAGGGCGACCAGGACCGTGCCGCGCACGTACGCGGTCAGGGTGCGCCAGGCGCGCGGGCCGGCTCCGGCGACACCGGGGCGGGCCGCGGCGGGGACCAGGCCGAGGACCCAGTTCCAGATCTTCTGGCCGTCGTAGAGCAGGAACAGCGTCGAGAACATCGCGAGCAGCATGCCCGTCAGCACCTCGACGAGCACCGTCACGCCCTGGAGACCGGCGGAGGTGATCTCCTCGGTGTTGGTGCCGATGGTCTCGCTGAGGTTCTTCGCGATGTCGTTGATCTGCTTCTCGGTCACGTGGAACGGACTGTCCAGTGCCCAGCTCTTGAGCTCGTTGATGCCCTCGCGCAGCCGGCTGGAGAGGTCGTCGAGGTTCTCCATGACCTGCCAGACCACGAACCAGCCGACCAGCCCGATGACGACGAAGCCGAGGACCGCGGTGACGGCGGTGGCCAGCCCGCGCGGCAGCCCGATCCGGCGCAGCCGGACCACGAACGGCTGGAGCAGCGCGGTGACGAGGAGGGCGGCGGCGAAGGCGAGGACGACCAGGCGGACCTCGCTGATCACCTTCATCAGTACCCAGACCATCCCGGCGAGCAGCAGCAGCCGCCAGCTGGCCTCGGCGGCGACGCGCATCCCCCACGGGATGACGGCCGCCGGGTCGGGCCGGGCGGGCGGCGCGGGCTCCTCCCGGTCGGCGGCCTGCGCCTCGGGACGGGTCGCGGGCGGGAGCGGCAGCGGCTCCACGTCGGCCTCGGCCTCCGCCTCGACCTCGGCCCGCCGCTCGTCCAGGCGCGCCTCCATCCGGCTCAGCCCTCTGCCGAGCCGGCCGAGCCAGCCCGTCCTCTTCGCCATGTCGTTCCCTTCCCCCGCCCCGCGATCACGCCTCGCACGACCGTACACGCGAGGAACCCCACACCGTAGGACGGTGTGGGGTTCCCCCTGGTTGTGCGCGGGCGTGGTCCGCCGGGCCTCTAGTACCAGCCGTTGGCCTGGTGGAAGCTCCAGGCGCTGCACGGGCTGCCGTAGCGCTCGTTCATGTAGCCCAGGCCCCACTTGATCTGCGTGGCCGGGTTGGTGCGCCAGTCCGAGCCGGCCGAGGCCATCTTCGAACCGGGGAGCGCCTGGACCAGGCCGTAGGCGCCCGACGAGGAGTTCACGGCCTGGTAGTTCCAGGTGGATTCCTCGTTGATGATGTTGGAGAAGCACTGGAACTGGCCCGAGGGGACCAGCTGCCGGGCGATGTCCTTGACCTGGGCGATCGTGTAGGAGCCCTGGACGGGGAAGTCGCCGGCGTCGCGCGTGGCCGAGCGGCTGGCGATGCCTTCGGCGGCGTCGCGCTCGTCCTTGAGCTTCTTGGCGTCGGCGTCCTTCTTCTCCTGCTCCGCCTTCTGCGCGTCCGCCTTCTTGGACTTGGCGTCCTCGGCGGCCTGGATGCGGGCCGCTTCCTCCGCCGAGCGCTTGGCGTCGTCGTCGGCGGCGTGGGCGATGGCGTCGGCCTGCTGGGCCAGGGACCCGCTCTGGACCTGGGCCTGCTCGCCGACCGGCACGTCCTGGAGGAGAGTCGCTCCGGACGCGGTCGTCTCGAGGTCGTTCGAGGTGGCGGCATCGCCAGTGGCGACGCCGACGACAGCGCCGACGGTGGTGACCGCGGTGGCCGAAGCCACTGCGAACCCCCGGACCGAGATCCGGCTCACACGGTGTCCTTCCAGCAGCGTCCGCAGTGACCGCGCGGGCGCAAGAGTGCCCCTTCGACACTGGACTCCGTGGTGCTCTGGTCACTGGAGACACGGGCCCGAGGACAACTCCCTTGCGGGGGCTGCCGCGTGAAACCGGGCGGCATACGGTCAACGGCTGTGGAGTTGTGGTGCTGCGCGTATCCCCAACGGGAGATACAGGTGTGCCGTATGCGGGGCCTGACGGAAAACAGACTCTGCCGGACCTCGACGCCGCAAGGCAATTCCGCGTTGCGTGTTAAAGGTCACATCAGGCAGGACGCCGCTGTTTTCGCCAAAGCCCTGTGCGGAAGGACGCCGTCCGGCTAGGCTCCTGCGCCTTTGCCGGACGGCGTCAACTGACCGTCCCACTATGGGGGATTTGGGTGATCAGAGCGTTTCGAGCATCTCCGTGACGAGTGCGGCGATCGGGGAGCGCTCGGAGCGGGTGAGCGTGACGTGGGCGAAGAGCGGATGCCCCTTCAGCTTCTCAACGACGGCGACCACTCCGTCGTACCGGCCGACCCGCAGATTGTCGCGCTGGGCCACGTCGTGAGTGAGAACGACCCGCGAATTGGCCCCGATACGGGACAGAACGGTCAGCAGGACGTTGCGCTCCAGGGACTGGGCCTCGTCGACAATGACGAAGGCGTCGTGCAGGGAGCGGCCGCGGATGTGCGTCAGCGGCAGGACCTCCAGCATCCCGCGGTTCAGCACCTCCTCGATCACCTCGCGCCCGGCGACCGCCGAGAGGGTGTCGAAGACCGCCTGGGCCCAGGGGCTCATCTTCTCGTTGGCGTCACCGGGCAGGTAGCCGAGGTCCTGGCCGCCCACCGCGTACAGCGGCCGGAAGACCATCACCTTCTGGTGCTGGCGGCGCTCCAGGACGGCCTCCAGGCCCGCGCACAGCGCCAGCGCCGACTTGCCGGTGCCGGCCCGGCCGCCCATCGAGATGATCCCGATCTCCGGGTCGAGGAGCAGGTCCAGGGCGATGCGCTGTTCGGCGCTGCGGCCGTGCAGCCCGAAGGCGTCGCGGTCGCCGCGCACCAGGCGGACGTTGCCGTCGGCGGTGACCCGGCCCAGGGCCTTGCCGCGCTCGGACTGGAGGATCAGCCCGGTGTGCACCGGCAGTTCGGCGGCCTCGGGGACGTAGAGCCGCTCCTCGGAGTAGAGGAGGTCCACCTGCTCCCCGGAGAGGGCGAGCTCGCTCATGCCGGTCCAGCCGGCATCGGTGATGGCCAGCTCCGCCCGGTACTCCTCGGCCAGCAGCCCCACGGAGGAGGCCTTGATGCGCAGCGGGAGGTCCTTGGACACGACGGTGACGTCGTACCCCTCGGCCTGCAGGTTGCGGGCGACCGCGAGGATGCGCGAGTCGTTGTCCCCCTGCCGGAATCCCGCCGGCAGGACGCCGGGGTCGGAGTGGTTGAGCTCGACGCGCAGGGTCCCGCCCAGATCGCCCAGTGGGATGGGGGCGTCGAGGCGGCCGTGGCGAACCCTGAAGTCGTCGAGCAGGCGCAGGGCCTGACGGGCGAAGTAGCCGAGCTCGGGATGGTGCCTCTTGGCCTCCAGCTCGGTGATCACCACGATCGGGAGCACGACCTCGTGCTCGTCGAAGCGGGAGATCGCGTTGGGGTCTGCCAGCAGGACGCTGGTGTCGAGGACGTAGGTCCGCCTGTCGGACAGGCGGCGCTTAGTGCTGGTCACCACGGAAGGACGTACCCCCTCGTAAGAGGTCGGGCCATGAAGACCGGACCGGTCAACGGCACCTGTGCCAGGGCCGCTTTCCGGCCCTCCATTCCGTCCGTGCGAACCGCACGCTCGTCCTGGTGCAAAGGGCCTCCCGGGCGGACGGCCCGGTGCCGTCCGCTGAGACTCGACACCCGTGGATCGGGCATCGACCTGCAAGGCTTATGCCCTTGAACGGGGGCGCCCATGCCATGGCATATGACGGACGCTCGGTGAAGCCCAGGTGAAGGCTCGACGAAGGGGGCGGGCGGGTCCGGAGTGGCTCCGAGGGGTTTCGGCCGCGGGGTACCGGCGGGGGCCCGCAGCGTGTCCGCCGGGTGTCCGCCGGTGGCCCTCTTGGGGGTCCGCGCCCGGGATCAGGTCCCGAACCGGCGGTGCCGGGCGGCGTAGTCGCGCAGGGCGCGCAGGAAGTCGACCTTGCGGAAGGCCGGCCAGAAGACCTCGCAGAAGTAGTACTCGGAGTGCGCGCTCTGCCACAGCATGAACCCGGACAGCCGCTGCTCGCCGCTGGTGCGGATCACCAGGTCGGGGTCGGGCTGGCCGCGCGTGTAGAGGTGCTCCGCGATGTGGTCGATGTCCAGGACCTCGGCGAGCTCCTCGAAGGAGGTGCCCTTCTCGGCGTGCTCCAGCAGCAGCGAGCGGACCGCGTCGGCGATCTCCTGGCGACCGCCGTAGCCGACGGCGACGTTGACCAGTATCCCGCCGATGTCGTGGGTGGCCTGCTCGGCCTCCTTCAGCACGTGCTGCGTCCGGGACGGCAGGATGTCCAGGTTGCCGACGTGGTGGACGCGCCAGCGGCCGTCCTCGGCGAGGCCCCTGACGGTGTTCTCGATGATGTTGAGCAGCGGGAGGAGCTCGCCCTCGGGGCGGTCCAGGTTGTCCGTGGAGAGCATCCACAGCGTGACGACCTCGACGTCCGTCTCGGTGCACCAGCCCAGCATCTCGGAGATCTTGTCGGCACCGGCCTGGTGGCCCTGCACCGTCGAACTTCCGGACGCCTTGGCCCAGCGCCTGTTCCCGTCCAGGATGACGCCGATGTGCTTGGGCGACGCGTCATGGTCGAGGCGACCTTCCACCCGGCGTGCATAGAGCCTGTACACCAGGTCGCGCAGCTTCACGATCTTCCAGCCCCTCCGTGCAAAGCCCCCGTACGAATTGCGGTCTCCCCCGAGTCCCCGCCACATTACTGCGCGGCGGGATGGGGTACCCAACTCGGTAGGTCACAAGTCCGTGATAGCAAGGACAACGTGACTGATACCAATCCCTATCGGGCAGACCACTCCCGCTACGACTCCATGCCCTACCGGCGCACGGGCCGCAGCGGTCTCAAGCTCCCCGCCATCTCCCTCGGCCTCTGGCACAACTTCGGTGACGACAAGTCCCTGGAGTCCCAGCGCTCGATCCTGCGCCGCGCGTTCGACCTCGGCGTGACCCACTTCGACCTGGCCAACAACTACGGCCCGCCGCCCGGATCCGCCGAGCTGAACTTCGGCAAGATCTTCGCCCAGGACTTCGCGCACCACCGCGAGGAGCTGGTCCTCTCCACGAAGGCCGGCTACCTGATGCACCCCGGCCCGTACGGCGAGTGGGGCAGCCGCAAGTACCTGCTCGGCTCGCTGGACGCCTCGCTGAAGCGGATGGGCGTCGACTACGTCGACATCTTCTACTCGCACCGGTTCGACCCGCACACCCCGCTGGAGGAGACCATGGGCGCCCTCGCGTCCGCGGTCGCGCAGGGCAAGGCGCTGTACGTCGGCGTCTCCTCGTACACGGCGGAGCAGACCGCCGAGGCCGTGCGGATCCTGCGGGAGATGGGCGTGCGCCCGCTCATCCACCAGCCCTCGTACTCCATGATCAACCGCTGGACGGAGGAGGACGGGCTGCTGGACACCCTGGAGTCGGCCGGCATGGGCTGCATCGCCTTCGCGCCGCTCGCCCAGGGCCTGCTGACCGGCAAGTACCTCCAGGGCATCCCGGAGGACTCCCGGGCCGCGGCCGGCAAGTCGCTGAACCCGGCGCTGCTCTCGGAGGACGTGGTGCGGCGGCTGGGCGGGCTCAACGACATCGCGGCCCGCCGCGGCCAGTCGCTGGCCCAGCTCGCGCTGAACTGGGTGCTGCGGGACGAGCGCATGACCTCGGCGCTGATCGGCGCGTCGAGCGTGAAGCAGCTGGAGGAGAACGTGGCCGCGCTGGCCGGTGCTCCCCTCTCGGAGCAGGAGCTGAAGGAGATCGACTCCTTCGCCGTCTCCACCCCCGGCACCAACATCTGGGCCCAGCGCGGCTGACCTGCGCTTTTGCCCGTGAGGGAACGGAAAAGAAAAACGGGCCGGTCCGTGGGGGGGATACGGACCGGCCCGAGGGGGGGGTTCCACCATAACCCTTCGTAAAGCGTGATGCGTGCATCGGCGCGAAATGATTACGCTCCGAATCCGCCCAGGAGCACTCCGGTGAGGGCTCCGGCCGCCATGAAGGGCCCGAAGGCGAAGCCGGTCCCGCGGGTCGCGCGGCTGGTCAGGAGGGCGGCGAGGCCGTAGAGGGCCCCGTAGAGCAGCCCGAGGAAGGCCCCGGCGGCCCATACCCCCCACCCGTACCACCCAAGAGCGACCCCGAGGGGAAGCGCGAGCTTGACGTCGCCGAGGCCCATGCCGGCGGGGTTGATCAGGAACAGCAGCAGGTACGCCGCCCCGAGCGCGGCCCCTCCCAGCAGCGCCCCCCGCCAGGTGCCGGCGGCGCGGGGCAGGAGGGCGGCGGCGCCGAGCAGGGCGGCGGTGGCCGCGGCCAGCGGGAGGGTGAGGACGTCGGGCAGCCGGTGCACGGCGAGGTCGACCATCCCGAGCAGCACGAGGACGGGCGCGAGCCCGACGAACACGGCCGCCTCGGGGCGGACCCCGGCGGCGGCCGCCAGCGCGGCGCAGACGGCCGCGCAGACGGTGGCGGGGGGCCACCGGCGGCCCCCTCCCCCGGCCCCGAACCACCCCGCGAGGGGCCGCCCGTCGGGGTGGTGCGCGCGCCAGGGCTCACCGGGCTCGACGGAGAGCCGGTAGGCGGCGCGGGGCAGCCCGCACCCGGTGGCTGCGCCGTACGCGGCGGCGAGGATGATCACGACTGCGCCCATCCGCCGACGGTAGGCCCCCGCCACCCCGCCGGGCATGGGCCCCGGGACCCCTTCCGACCACCGCTGCGCGGGGCGGTGTCCCCTCCCCGCCCTTCCTCCGTTCCCTGGGGCTCCGCCCCAGACCCCGCGCCTCAATCGCCGGCGGGGCTGGATTTTGCCGCTGCGCGGCAATGCCA
>NZ_JBHVUQ010000079.1:0-32473 GCF_042884105.1 Streptomyces sp. NPDC058157 | reverse complement strand
GGGCGGTTCCCGGGGCGGCCCCTGCGCGTGCGTGGCGTCAGTCCGCGTACGTCTCCCCGCGCTCGGCCTTCGCCACCAGGGAGGCAGGCGGGGTGAAGCGCTCGCCGTAGGTGGCGGCGAGCTCGCGGGCGCGGGCTACGAAGCCGGGCAGGCCGCCCTCGTAGCCGTTGACGTACTGGATCACGCCACCGGTCCAGGCGGGGAAGCCGATGCCCATGATGGAGCCGATGTTGGCGTCGGCGACGGAGGTGAGCACGCCCTCGTCCAGGCAGCGGACGGTGTCCACGGCCTCGGCGAAGAGCATGCGCTCCTTCATGTCCTCGAAGGGGATCTCCGCGTCCGGCTTGGCGAAGTGCTCGCGCAGGCCGGGCCAGATGCGGGTGCGCCTGCCGCTCTCGTCGTACTCGTAGAAGCCGGCGCCGCCGCTGCGGCCGGGGCGCTCGAACTCGTCGACCATGCGGTCGATGACGGTGTCGGCGGGGTGTTCGGTCCACGTGCGGCCCTCGGCCTCGACGGCCTTGCGGGTCTCGTTGCGGATCTTGCGCGGGAGGGTGAGGGTGAGCTCGTCCATCAGGGAGAGCACCTTGGCCGGGTAGCCCGCCTGGGCGGCGGCCTGTTCGATCGAGGCGGGCTCGATGCCCTCGCCGACCATGGCGACGCCCTCGTTGATGAACTGGCCGATGACGCGCGAGGTGAAGAAGCCCCGGGAGTCGTTGACCACGATCGGGGTCTTGTTGATCTGGCGGACCAGGTCGAAGGCGCGGGCGACGGCCTCGTCGCCGGTGCGCCCGCCCTTGATGATCTCCACGAGCGGCATCTTGTCGACGGGCGAGAAGAAGTGCAGGCCGATGAAGTCGGCGGGCCGCGAAACCCCTTCCGCCAGGCCGGTGATGGGCAGGGTGGAGGTGTTGGAGCAGAGCAGCGCGTCGGGGGCGACGACGTCCTGGATCTCCTGGAACACCTTGTGCTTGAGGGCGGTGTCCTCGAAGACGGCCTCGATGACGGCGTCGCAGCCGGCCAGGTCGGCGGCGACGGCGGTCGGGGTGATGCGGGCGAGCAGCTCGGCGCGCTTGGCCTCGGTGGTGCGGCCCTTGGCGAGGGCCTTGTCGAGCAGCTTCTCGGAGTAGGCCTTGCCCTTGGCGGCGGCCTCGGGGGTGACGTCCTTGAGGACGACCTCGATGCCGGCGCGGGCGCAGGAGTAGGCGATGCCGGCGCCCATCATGCCGGCGCCGAGGACGGCGACCTTGCGCACCTTGCGGGGTTCGACGCCCCGGGGGCGGCTGCGGCCGGCGTTGACGGCCTGGAGGTCGAAGAAGAAGGCCTGGATCATGTTCTTCGCGGTCTGGCCGGTGACCAGCTCGGTGAAGTAGCGGGCCTCGATGGTCAGGGCGGTCTCGAAGTCCACCTGGGAGCCCTCGACGGCGCAGGCCAGGATGTTGCGCGGGGCCGGATAGGGGGCGCCGTTCAGCTGCTTCTTGAGGTTGGCGGGGAAGGCCGGGAGGTTGGCGGCGAAGCGCGGGTTGGACGGGGTGCCGCCGGGGATCTTGTAGCCGGGGACGTCCCAGGGCTGCTTCGACTCGGGGTTGGCGTCGATGAAGGCGCGGGCCTTGGCGAGCATCTCCTCGGGGGTGGCGACCAGTTCGTGGACGAGGCCGGCGGCCAGGGCGCGCTGCGGGTTGTACTGGGTGCCCTGGAGGAGGACCTTGAGGAGGGCGTCTGCGATGCCCATGAGGCGGACGGTGCGGGTGACGCCGCCGCCGGCCGGGAGCAGGCCGAGGGTGACCTCGGGCAGGCCGATCTTGGAGCCGGGGGCGTCGAGGGCGACGCGGTGGTGGGAGGCGAGGCAGATCTCGTAACCGCCGCCGAGGGCCGCGCCGTTGATCGCGGCGACGACGGGCTTGCCGAGGGTCTCGATGCGGCGCAGCGAGCGCTTGATCTCGGTGCCGGTGTCGAAGGCGACCTGGGCGTCCTCGGGGCGCAGCCCGATCATGTCCTTGAGGTCGCCGCCCGCGAAGAAGGTCTTCTTGGCGGAGGTGTAGATGATGCCCCGGATGGAGTCCTTCTCGGCTTCGGCGCGGTCGGCGACGGCCGCGATGGAGTCCTTGAAGGCCTGGTTCATCGTGTTGGCGGACTGGTTGGGGTCGTCGAGGACGAGGGTGACGACGCCGGTCTCGTCCTGTTCCCAGCGGATCGTGGTGGACTCGCTCATGTTCGCTACTTCCGTGTCAGGGGAGGGATCAGGGATCTGGGATCGGGGATCAGGACGATCAGACGCGTTCGACGATGGTGGCGACGCCCATGCCGCCGCCGACGCAGAGGGTGACGAGGCCGTAGCGCTTGTCCTGGCGCTCCAGTTCGTCGACGACGGTGCCCAGCAGCATGGCGCCGGTGGCGCCGAGGGGGTGGCCGAGCGCGATGGCGCCGCCGTTGACGTTGACCTTGTCGAGGGAGACGCCCATGTCCTTGACGAAGCGCAGGACGACGCCGGCGAAGGCCTCGTTCATCTCGATGAGGTCGATGTCGTCGATGCTCAGCCCGGCCTTGGCGAGGGCCTTGCGGGTGGCGGGCGCGGGGCCGGTGAGCATGATGGTGGGCTCGGAGCCGGAGACGGCGGCGGAGACGATGCGGGCGCGGGGGCGCAGACCGTTCCGCTCGCCCGCTTCGCGGGTGCCGATGGCGACCAGGGAGGCGCCGTCGACGATGCCGGAGGAGTTGCCGGCGTGGTGGACGTGGTCGATCTTCTCGATCCAGTGGTACTTCTGCAGGGCGACGGCGTCGAAGCCGCCGAGGTCGCCGATGTCGGCGAAGGAGGGCTTGAGCTTCGCGAGGGTGTCGGCGGTGGTGCCGGGGCGGACGAACTCCTCGTGGTCGAGGACGACCAGGCCGTTGCGGTCGGTGACGGGGACCACGGAGCCGGCGAAGCGGCCCTCCTTGATGGCGGTGGTGGCGCGCTCCTGGGAGAGGGCGGCGTACTCGTCGACGTCGCGCCGGGTGAAGCCCTCGATGGTGGCGATGAGGTCGGCGCCGATGCCCTGGGGGACGAAGCCGGTGTCCCAGTTGGTCATCGGGTCGGCGAACCAGGCGCCGCCGTCGGAGGCCATGGGGACGCGGGACATGGACTCGACGCCGCCCGCGAGGACCAGGTCCTCCCACCCGGAACGGACCTTGGCGGCGGCGAGGTTGACGGCTTCGAGGCCGGAGGCACAGAAGCGGTTCTCCTGGACGCCGGCGACGGTGTCGGGGAGTCCGGCGGCGATGGCGGCGATGCGGGCGATGTCGGAGCCCTGGTCGCCGACCGGGCCGACGACGCCGAGGACGATGTCGTCGATGGTGGCGGGGTCGAGGCCGGGGTTGCGCTCGCGCAGGGCGTGGATGAGGCCGACGACCAGGTCGATGGGCTTGGTGCCGTGCAGGGCGCCGTTGGCCTTGCCGCGCCCGCGCGGGGTGCGGATCGCGTCGTACACGTACGCTTCGGTGCTCACAGGTCTTGCCTTTCGGGGGAGGTCCGGGGTGCGTCGGGAGGGGCGGAGCCGGCGGGAGCGGGTCAGCCGAGCAGGGAGCGGCCGATGATCTCCTTCATGATCTCGGTCGTCCCTCCGTAGATGGTCTGGATGCGGCCGTCGGTGAAGGCGCGCGCCACGCGGTACTCGGTCATGTAGCCGTAGCCGCCGTGCAGTTGGAGGCAGCGGTCGGCGACCCGCTTCTGGAGTTCGGTGGCCCACCACTTGGCCATGGAGGCGTGGACGTGGTCCAGTTCGCCGTTCGCGTGGTCGGTGATGCAGCGGTCGAGGAAGGTCCGGGTGACCGCGCATTCGGTGGCCATCTCGGCGATCTCGAAGCGGATGTGCTGGAGCTTGGCGAGCGGGCGGCCGAAGGCCTCGCGTTCCTTGACGTACGTGGTGGTGATCTCCAGGAGGTGTTCGGCGGCGGCGATGGCGGCCATGGCGATGCCCATGCGCTCCTGCGCGAGGTTGGTCATCAGGTGGACGAAGGCACCGTCGAGCTCGCCGAGGAGGTTCTCCTTGGGGACGCGCACGTCGTTGAAGAAGAGTTCGGCGGTGTCCTGGGACTTCTGGCCGATCTTGTCGAGGTTGCGGCCGCGTTCGAAGCCTGCCATGCCGCGTTCGACGACGAGCAGGGACAGGCCGTGCGCCCCGCCCTCGGGAGTGGTCTTGGCGACGACGATCACCAGGTCGGCGAGGATGCCGTTGGAGATGAAGGTCTTGGAGCCGTTGAGCAGCCAGTGGTCACCCCGGTCCTCGGCGCTGGTGCGGATGCCCTGGAGGTCGGAGCCGGCGCCGGGCTCGGTCATCGCGATCGCGGTGATGGTCTCGCCGGAGCAGAACCCGGGCAGCCAGCGGCGCTTCTGCTCCTCGGTGCCCAGGGAGGTGAGGTAGGGGCCGATGATGTCGTTGTGCAGGCCGATGGCCAGGCCGGGGGCGCCGGCGCGGGTGAACTCCTCGGCGAGGACGGCCGCGTAACGGAAGTCGGGGTTGCCGCCGCCCCCGTACTCCTCGGGGACGGCGAGGCCGAGCAGGCCCTGCCGGCCGGCGGCCCGCCAGGCGTCGCGGCTGACGATGCCGTCCTTCTCCCACTGGTCGTAGTGCGGCAGCACCTCCTTGGTGAGGAAGGTGCGGACGGTCTCGCGGAACGCCTCGTGGTCGGCGTCGTAGATGCGGCGTTGCATGGGCCCCCCTAGAGCCAGCTCTTGACGGTTTCGATCAGCCGGGCCGGCTCGGGGCCGACGGGCGTGACGTTGAGCAGGGTGACGCCGGCCTCCCGGAAGGCCTCGACGCGCTCGCGGACGTATCCCTCGGGTCCGCAGAGGGTCATGAGCTCGCAGAACTCGTCGGGGACGGCGGCGGCCGCGTCGCGCTTGCGGCCGGAGAGGTAGAGCTCCTGGATCTTCCGGGCCTCCTCCTCGTACCCGTAGGCGACGGCGAGGTCGTTGTAGAAGTTGCGGCCGACGGCGCCCATCCCGCCCACGTACAGGGCGATCTGGGGCCGGGCCAGGTCGCGGGCCTTCGCCGCGTCCTCGCCGATGGCCAGCAGGCCGCCGGCGACGGTCTGGAGCGGGCCGAGCCCGGCGGGCCGCTTGGCGGCGCCCTCGGCGAGGGCGCTCCCCCAGACGGCGTGCGCCTTCTCGGGGAGGAAGAGGGTGGGCAGCCAGCCGTCGGCGATCTCGGCGGTCAGGGCCACGTTGGCGGGGCCGAGGGAGGCGACGTAGACGGGGATGCGGTCGCGGACCGGGCGGGTGAGGAGCTTCAGCGGTTTGCCGTGCCGGCCGCCGCGTTCGGGGGGCAGGGGCATGTCGGTGATGCCGTGGTGGTCGATGGTCTCGCGGCGCCAGATGCGCCGGCACAGCTCGACGGTCTCGCGGGTGCGGCCCAGCGGCTTGTCGTAGGGCTTGCCGTGCCAGCCCTCGATCACCTGCGGGCCGGAGGCGCCGAGGCCGAGCAGGGCCCGGCCGCCGGACATGGCGTCGAGCCCGGCGGCGGTCTGGGCGATGAGCGCGGGGGTGCGGGAGTAGACGTTGACGATGGCCGAGCCGATCTTCATCCGCTCGGTCCGGGCCGCCAGGTACCCCATGATGGTCGGCGAGTCGAAGCCCCAGGCCTCGGCGACCCAGACGGCGTCGAGTCCCGCCGACTCCAGCGCGGCCGCCTCGTCGGCGGCCCGGCGCGGGTCGCCCGCGTAGTCGAGCAGCATGGACAGTTCCATCAGGCGCCTTTCGTCAGGCCCGGCAGGTCCCAGTCGCGGGCCACGGATGCGGTGTCCGCCCCCGGCCGCGCCGGGCCGCTCGTCACGGCGGTGGGGGTGGCGGAGAAGCGGGGTGCGGGGGCGGGCTGGGTGATCCCGCCGAAGTCGGTGAAGGTGGCGCGGGCGGCGAGGTGCGGGTGGTGCGGGGCCTCGGCGAGGGAGAGGACGGGGGCCACGCAGGCGTCGGTGCCCTCGAAGACCTCGGTCCACTCGGCGCGCGTACGGGTCCTGAAGCGGGCGGCGACGGCCTCGCGCAGCTCGCCCCAGCGGGCCAGGTCCTTGCGGGCGGGGGCCTCGTCGGCGATGCCGAGGAGGCGGACGAAGGTGTCGTAGAACTGCTGCTCCAGCGCGCCGACCGCCATGTACCGGCCGTCGGAGGTCTCGTAGGTGCCGTAGAAGGGACAGCCGCCGTCGAGGAGGTTGGCGCCGCGCCGGTCCTGCCAGCCGCCGGCCGCGACCATCCCGTGGATCATGGCGGTGAGGTGGGCGGTGCCGTCGACGATCGCCGCGTCCACGACCTGGCCGGCGCCGCCGGGGGTGCCGGCGTGCCGGAGGGCCGCGAGTACGCCGATGACCAGGTAGAGGGAGCCGCCCGCGTAGTCGCCGACCAGGTTGGCGGGGACGGCCGGGGGCCCGTCGGGGCTGCCGATCATGCCGAGGGCGCCGGTGACCGCGATGTACGCGATGTCGTGCCCGGCGGTGTGGGCGAGCGGGCCCTGCTGGCCCCAGCCGGTCATCCGGCCGTAGACCAGCTTCGGGTTGCGGGCGAGGCACTCCTCGGGGCCGACGCCGAGCCGCTCGGCGACGCCCGGGCGGAAGCCCTCGATGAGCACGTCGGCCCGCTCGGCCAGTTCCAGCACCCGGGCCGGGCCCTCGGGGGACTTCAGGTCGACCAGGACGGAGCGCTTGTTGCGGTTGGTGACGTCGTAGGCCGGGTCGACGGCGAGCCCGCCCCCGCCGGGCCGGTCGACGCGGACGACGTCGGCGCCGAGGTCGGCGAGGAGCATGGCGGCGAACGGGCCGGGCCCGATGCCCGCCAGTTCCACGACGCGCACCCCGGCGAGCGGGCCGGTCCCTGTCTTCGCCTTCGCCTCTGTCATCGGGCCCCCAGCGTCCCTGGTGCGTGTGTGACACAACTGATGTAACACCAGTGATGCTAGGAAGGCGCCCCATTCCGCACAAGAGCAAGCGCTTAGCCGATTGGCTCGATCTCCGCCTCCCCCACCGCCTCCCCCACCGGCAGCCCGGGCGCGAACGCGCGCACCGCTTGCCACTCGCGTACCGCAGCCCTCATCGCACCCTCCCGCTTACCGCAGGTCACACCTGCGCGCACGGACCGTCGGGACCCACGCTAGCCTCGGCCACCGACACCAGCCGGGAGGAACGTTCCATGACCGAGCACGTCCACCGCAGCCGCCCTCAGCCGGGTCCGGGACGGGACTTCGACCTCGTCCTGTTCGGCGCGACCGGGTTCGTCGGGGCCCTGACCGCCGAGTACCTGGCGCTCCACGCCCCGGCGGGCTGCCGCTGGGCCCTGGCCGGGCGGGACCCCGGCCGGCTGGAGCGGTTGCGCGAGCGGCTGACCGCCCTGAACCCGGCCTGCGCCGGCCTGCCGCTGCTGCGCGCCGACGCCGCCGACGGGGGCGCGGTGCGCGAACTGGCCGCCGCCACCCGGGTGCTGGCCACCACCGTCGGGCCGTACGTCTGGTACGGGGCGGAGCTGGTCGCGGCCTGCGCGGAGGCGGGCACCGATTACGTGGACCTCACCGGGGAGCCGGAGTTCGTCGACCGGATGTACGTCGCGCACGACGCGCGGGCCCGGGAGACGGGGGCGCGGCTGGTGCACGCGTGCGGGTTCGACTCCGTACCGGCCGACCTGGGGGCGTACTTCACGGTGGGGCTGCTGCCGGACGGGGTGCCGCTGCGGGTGGACGGGTTCGTCCGCTCCTCCGCGCTGGCCTCCGGCGGCACCCTGGCCTCCGCCCTCACCGCCCTGGGCAGGGGCCCGCAGACCCTGGCCGCCGCGCGGGAGCGCAGGCTGTACCAGCCCCGGCTGCCGGGGCGGCGGGTGCGCGGCCCGGTGGGGGTGCCGAGGTTCAGCCGGGAGACCGGGACCTGGGCGCTGCCGCTGCCCACGCTGGACCCCCGGGTGGTGACCCGGTCGGCGGCCGCGCTGGACCGTTACGGGCCGGACTTCCGCTACCGGCACTACGCCTCCGTGCGCCACCTGCCGGTGGCCCTGGGCGGGACGGCGGCGCTGGGCACGGCGGCCGCGCTGGCCCAGGTCCCGGCGGCGCGGCGGTGGCTGATGGCCCGTTGGGAGCCGGGCAGCGGCCCGGACGCGGAGCGGCGCGCCCGCAGCTGGTTCACCGTCCGCTTCGTCGGGGAGGGCGGCGGGCGGCGCGTGTTCACCGAGGTGTCGGGCGGGGACCCGGGTTACGGGGAGACGGCGAAGATGCTGGCGGAGTCGGCGCTCTGCCTGGCGTACGACGCCCTGCCCGAGGCCTGCGGCCAGCTGACGACGGCGGTGGCGATGGGCGACGCCCTGCTGGACCGCCTCCAGAAGGCGGGCATCCGCTTCCGGGTGGCGGCGGAGTCCTAAGCCGTGTCCTTCCGATCGGGCCCCGCCCCGCGGCGGCCGCGCAGGGCCAGGAGCAGGCAGGCCGCGGTCGTCACGACGGCGAGCGCGGCGGGGAGGCGCGCGTACGAGGTGCTCGCGACGGGTGCTTCGGCGGCGAGCAGGACCACCGCGGTCGCGGCGACGGCCGCCAGGGCGGGCGTGGCCCGCGGCCGGCCGGGCGGGGCGGTGGCACCGGCCGTCCACGGGTCGGTGACGAGGAGGTAGGCGGGCAGCAGGGCGGCGAGGCAGACCACGAGCCAGAACGGCGGCCCGGTGGCCGCGGCGACCGCGATCGCCGCGGCCGGCAGCACGGTCGTCCGGCGGCGGGCCAGGACGGCCCGCAGCCGCAGGGAGGTCCGGACGGGCCGCGCGTCGACCATCGGAGCCGCCCACCAGGCGGCGGCCGCGGCCGCGACGAGCGGCACCCCGCGCGCCAGGGGCGCACCGGCCACGGCCGGCGGATCACAGGCCGCGACGGCGAGCGCCGTCCCGAGCAGCCGGTCGGTGAGGCGGGAGGTGAGGCGCGCGTACCCGCGTGCACGGGGGCCGTCCCCGGGGGACGGGGCCGGGTGGACGGGAGTGGCGGTGGGGGTCATCGGCGGGCTCCGGGGACACGGGTGCGCAGGAGGGGTGCGAGGGCCAGGTCGAGGGTCTCGCCGGGGCGGTGCGTGACGACCGCGATGCCGTGCTCCACGAGCCCGAAGCGCATGGCGGCGCGCTCCGCCCGCCACAGCCGCAGCGCGAACTCCCCCTCGGTGTCGCCGGGTTCCACGACCGGGTCGCCGGTCGGGACCTCGACCACCACCAGCGGATGGGCCCGCCCGCGCAGCTGCCGCAGGACGTCGAAGATCCGCTGGTCGGCCAGCGGGGTCACGGCGTACACCAGTGCCCCGTCGGGCAGTGCGGGCGGAGGCAGCGGGCCGAGGCCCTCCGAGCGGTGCGCGCGGTCCTTGCGGACGTCCAGCACGCTCTCGGCCACGCGGTAGAAGTACCCCTGGCCGCTGCCGGGCCGCAGCCAGCGGGTCGTTCCGCCGACCGACACGACACCGGCCCGGTCGTGGGTGCGCAGGTAGGCGCGGACCAGCCCGGCGGCGGCCCGGAAGGTCTCGTCGAGGGTGGACCGGCCGGTGACCGGGTCGACCACGTCGGTGAGCGCGTCCAGGAGCACCACGGTGTCGGCGGTGCGCTCCGCCGCGAACCGGTGGACCTGCGGGGATCCGCGCCGGGTGGTGGCGGGCCAGTGGATGCGGCGCTGCCGTTCGCCGCGGACGTACGGGTGCACGCCGGTGACCTCGACGCCCTCGCCGCGCTGCAGCGCCGTGTGCTCGCCGGGGCGTTGCGGCAGCCGGACCGGGACGGGCGTGAGGCGGGCGTGTCCGGGCTCCGGGAAGACGGCGATCTCACCGAGGTCGACGCGCACGGTGCGGCGGGCCAGGCCGCCCTGGTCGTAGACGTCGACGTCGACCGCGCCCAGGCTCCAGCGGCCCCAGCGCGTCACGGTCAAGTGGAGCTCGACGTGGTGGGGGCCGGCCGCGAGGTGGTCGAGCCGGACGCCGTGGCCGGGGTGGACGCCGGGGTCCAGGCGGCCCGCGCCCTCGTAGGCCACCGCGACGCGCACCCGTACCCGTTCGCCCTCGAAGCACCGCCGCGGCTCCACCTCGGCCCGGGCCGTCACCGTGTGCGGGGCCCGGCCGTCCGGCAGCGCGAGGGCGAGCAGCACCAGGGGTCCGGCGGCGAGGGCGAGCACCCAGGGGCGCCCGCTGAGCAGCGCGGCGGCCATCGCGACGGCGGTCAGGGTGCCCAGCCGCAGCGCGCGTTCGCCGGCGCGCCGGCCGGGCGGGGGCGGCGGCGGGGGCCCGGCGGCCAGGTCCGGGTCCTGGTGGCCGTCCAGGGCCCGGCGGACGGCGGCCTCCGCCCTGCGGGCCTCGGGCGGCTCCGGCGGCGTCGGCGGCTCCGGCGGCTGCACGGGCTCCGGCGGCGTCGGCGGCTCCGGCGGCTCCACGGGCTCCGGCAGCTCCGGCGGCTCCGGCGGCTCCGGCGGCGTCGGCGGCTCCGGCAGCTCCGGCGGCTCCGTCATGACGCGGTCGGCGTGCGCGGCAGGGTGCGCGGGGTGGGTACCGACCGGGTGATCTCGCGGATCACGTCGTCGCCGTCGATCTGCCGGACCCACAGTTCCGGCTTGAGGGTGACCCGGTGGGCGAGGGCCGGCACGGCCACGGCCTTGGCGTCCTCCGGGGTGACGTAGTCCCGCAGCTCCAGCACCGCGCGGGCGCGGGCGAGCTGCACCAGGGCCAGACCGCCGCGCGGAGAGGCGCCGACCTGGATGTGCTGGTGGCTCCGGGTGGCGCCGAGGAGGGCGACGACGTAGTCGAGGAGGTCGTCGTCCACCTCCACGGTCTCCACGGCCGCCCGCATGGCCAGCAGTTCGCCCGGCCCGCAGAGGGTGCGCAGCACCGCCTCGGGCGCCGCACGGTCGACGCGGGCGCGCAGCATGCCGGCTTCCTGGGAGGCCGTGAGGTAGCCCATCCGGACCCGCAGCAGGAACCGGTCGAGCTGGGCCTCCGGGAGGCTGTAGGTGCCCTCGTACTCGATGGGGTTGGCGGTGGCCACGACCACGAAGGGCTGCGGGAGCGGCCGGGTGGAGCCGTCGACGGACACCTGCGCCTCGGCCATCGCCTCCAGGAGCGCGGCCTGGGTCTTGGGCGGGGTGCGGTTGATCTCGTCGGCGAGCAGGAGGTGGGTGAAGACGGGTCCGGGCCGGAAGACCATCTCGGCGGTGCGCTGGTCGTAGAACGGGGCGCCGGTGACGTCGGACGGCAGCAGGTCGGGGGTGAACTGGAGGCGGGAGAAGTCCAGTCCGAGGGTGGTGGCGAAGGAGCGGGCCAGCAGGGTCTTGCCGAGCCCCGGGAGGTCCTCGATGAGGACGTGGCCCCCGGCGAGGACGCCGAGCATGACGAGCTCCAGCGGTTCCGGGCCGCCGGCCACGGCGGTACGGATCTCACCGAGCACGGCCGCGGCCCGCTCGCCGGCCTGTCGGGGCGCCCGGCCGGCGGGGCCCGGGACGGGCCGGCCGGCCGCCCCGAGCCGCCCCCCCCCGGGCCGGGGGCGGCGCCGGGTGCGGTCTCGGAGGCCAGGGGTCGGCGCGCGGTCACAGGGAGTCCAGGCGGTCGAGGAGGGAACGCAGGACGGGCTCGGGGAGGGTGGGTCGCGGGGGCGGGGCCCCGGGGTCGATCCACGGCCACAGCCCGTCGCCGACCAGCGCCCGGGCCCGTTCCGCGTCCCGGTACATCGCCACGCCGTGCCGCTCGGCGAGCCGGGCCGCGAACAGCCGTTGCAGCTGCGGCCGCATGACGGTGCGCAGGTGCGTGCCGTCCTCGTCGGCGAGGGTGTCGGCCACCAGGCGCCGCCACCGGCCGAGCGCCGGGGCCCGGCCGTCCCGCAGGCGCACCGGCTCGCGGCGTCCGCCGTCCTGGGCGGCGCCGCCCGCGGCGTAGCGGCCCAGCGCCAGGGCCG
Organism: Streptomyces sp. NPDC058157; assembly: GCF_042884105.1. Classification (NCBI taxonomy): domain Bacteria; kingdom Bacillati; phylum Actinomycetota; class Actinomycetes; order Kitasatosporales; family Streptomycetaceae; genus Streptomyces; species Streptomyces sp. NPDC058157. Next base: position 20,580 of record NZ_JBHVUQ010000079.1, on the reverse strand, counting down.
CGGCGGTGAGGAGGGCGAGGCCGGCCCCGGCCGCGGCGGCGCCGTCCGTCAGGGCGAGCAGCACCACGGCCGCGAGGGCGGTGCCCGCCAGTACGGCGAGCGAGTGCCGGACCGAACCGGGCGGCCCGAGCACGGAGTCGACGGCGCCCCGGATGCGCACGCGTGCCCTCACGGGGCGGCCGTCCCGGCGGCGGGCGGCTGCGGGCGCAGCGCCCGGGCGATCGCGGCGAGCGCGGCCCCCGCCCGGTCGCGGTGGCCGGCGTCCATCGGGTGGGTGGAGTAACGGGCCTCGCGGAACAGGGCGGTGAGCTCGGTGGCCGCCGTCGCCGCGGGCAGACCGCCGGCGAGGGCCCGCTCCAGCAGCTCCTGCGGGCTGTCCGAGGCGTGCCGGGCCACGCCCGACCCGGCGAGGGACTCCTCCATGGCGCCGTAGCAGGCGATGACGGCCGCCCGGACGTCGGCTCCGTCCAGCAGGAGGGCGCGGCGCCCGGAGTCCACGGCCTCGGCCAGGCGTTCCCGGTCGCCGTCGCCGTCGCCCTCCGGGGGCGCGTACGCCGCCGGGGCCGCGGGCCCGGGCGGTCGGGCCAGGTACCGCCGCAGCCACAGCGCGGCGAGGACGAGGGCCACGGCGAGCAGGACGACGCCGGCACCGGGCAGGAGACGGGTCAGCCCGGGGTCCGTGTCGTGGACGGCGGGGGCGGCCGCCGCCGTGGGGGCCGGGGCGGGCACCGGATCCCGCGGTGCGGCGGGGAGGGGTGAGGGCCCTGCGCCCCCGGGGGCGCCGCCGCCGGAGGACGCACCGAACCGGTGCAGGGCCACGATGAGCGCGCAGAGGGCCGGCGGAACGGCCAGGAGCAGGCGGCCCACGCCGTCGGCCAGCCGCCGCTCCACGGGGCCGAGCGCCTCGCGGTCGCCGAGCCGCTCCAGGTACCGGCCGCGCAGGGCGAAGCCGCCGAGGAGGGACAGCAGGGCGAGGCCGAGCACCAGGACGGGGTTGCCGCCGAGCGGCCCGCGCCCCTCGGCGAACAGGCCGGCGGCGGGGTGTAACAGCAGGGCCGCGAGGGCGGTTCCGCCCACGGCGAGCACCACCGGTGCGGCCGGTGCGGCGCCGGTGCCGCCGCGCCCCCGCCGCCCGCCGGCCGTGCGTTCCCGTCCCACCACCGCCCCCTTAGGAGCGGCAGCTTCGCACACCGGCCGTCGGTGATCAATAAGATCAGATGACGGTCCGCGCGACGGCCTCGCGCAGGGCCCGCCGGCACAGGGCGTCGGCGTGCCGGGTGGTCTCGGGGATCCGGTAACGGGGGCTCAGGGCGAGGGCGTGGGCGCAGGCGTTGTCCAGGGAGACGCGGTGGCCGACGGACACGTACACCGGCTTGACCCCGTCCCGCGTCCGCAGCGCCCGCCCCACGACCGAGCCGTCGGCGGCGAGCAGCGGCGAGGCCGCGCCGCGCGGGGCGCCGGGCTCCTCGTGGGTGAAGGTGAAGGGGTTCTTGGCGACGCCGATGCTGGGCAGGCCCGTCACCACCCCGAGGTGGCAGGCGAGGCCGAAGCGGCGGGGGTGGGCCAGGCCGTAGCCGTCGCAGACGACGAGACCGGGGGTGACGGGGAGCGCGTCGAGGGCGGCGAGGACGGTCGGCAGCTCGCGGAAGGCGAGCAGGCCGGGCACGTAGGGGAAGCTGACCTGCCCGACGGCGGTGGACTCGGCGACGACCTCGAGGGTGGCTGCGTCGAGGACGACGGCGGCGGCCGCGACGAGGTCGCGGCCGTCGTCGTAGGCCACGTCGACCCCGGCGACCAGCCCGCGGCCGGGCTCGGGGCCGGGCTCGTCGAGCACCAGGCCCTCGCGCAGTTCGTCCTGTATCTCCCGGGCCTCTGCTTCGTCGGCGGGGGTCTTCACACGTGTCATGGAGTGCGAGAGTAGCCTGCCGATCATGTTCGTCATGGAGCTCACCTACATCGCGCCGCTCGATGCCGTCGACGCGGAACTGGAGGCGCACACGGCCTGGCTGGACCGGTACTACGCCTCCGGCGTCTTCCTCGCCTCGGGGCGTCAGGTGCCGCGGCGGGGCGGGGTCGTCCTGGCCCGTGGCGTGTCGCGCGCGGAGATCGAGGAGATCGCCGCCGGGGATCCGCTGGCGGTGGCGGGGGTGTGCGAGTACCGCATCACGGAGTTCGTCGCCACGAAGACCTCCGCGGACCTGGCACCGGTCCGCGAGTCCCTCCCGTCGTAGCCACGCCGGCCCCCGGTCCGCGGAGTGCAGCACCCGCGCGGTCGCCCCGCCCCCGGCGGCCGGCCCGGCCGTCACCGCCGCCGGCAGGACCGCCGCGCACATGCCGACTCCCAGAAGTCTCATGGCGCGCGAAGCCGACGCACCCGCATTTCGCCGTCCAGGGTGCGTTCCAGGTCTCGCCTTCCTAGCGTGGGCCCATGGCCTCCATCGAAGCGAACCAGCCGAACGAGCCGGCGGAGCCGCAAGCGCCGGAAGGGCCCGCGCAGCCGAAGGCGTACGCGGGCGCGGGGATCACCGTCACCTACGACGCGGGCCGCTGCCTGCACGCCGCCCGGTGCGTGGGCGGGCTGCCCGAGGTGTTCGACACCGCACTGCGCCCCTGGATCCAGCCGGACGGGGCCGCTCCGGAGCGGGTCGCCGAGGTGGTGCGGCGCTGCCCGTCCGGGGCGCTGCAGTACCGGCTGTCCGCCGGCCCGGCGGAGGAGGGGGACCGGCCGACCAGTGTCGTACGGTCGCCTCTCGGCCAACTGTTCCTCCGGGGGCAACTCAGCGTGACCACCGCCGCGGGAGTGGTCCGGAGGGAGACCAGAGCGGTGCTTTGCGCCTGTGGAGTGAGCGGTAACCAGCCTTATTGCGATCACTCGGGCGCCTGCGGGAAGGAGTGAGACCCCTTTCCCCACACCCCCCTCTCGGTCACTCTGTGCGATCGCACGGGCGGAATCCAGCCAATCGGTGATGCAGCTCACGTCATCTGCCCTGCACGGATTTGCCGATTCCGGCGTCTATCCGGTTGCCGGGCTCCACCCCACAGCCCGGCAGCAGATCCGCCGCAAGGGAGCGAGCCTTGATCACTGTCATCGAGCAGGCCGTACAGGCACGACTGGTCGCCACCGCCCCGAAGGTCGAGACCGTCCCCGTCACCCTCTGCTACGACCGCTCGGATCCCTTCGCCGTCCGCATGGCCTTCCCCGCGCTCGCCACGCTCGAGGGCGTCGAGGTCTCGTGGACCTTCGCCCGGGAGCTGCTGATGTCCGGGATCCAGCACCCGGCCGGCTGCGGCGACGTGCGCGTGCGCCCGTACGACGGGGACCGCACGACGGTCGAGTTCCACGCTCCGGAGGGGGTGGCGATCGTGCTGATGGACACGGCCGAGATCCAGAGATTCCTGGAGCGCTCCCGCGAGCTGGTCCCGCCGGGGCTGGAACACCGCTACCTGGACATGGACCACAGCCTGGACGAGCTGATGCGCGGCTCCTGCTGAGCCTGCCGGGGCGGCGGTCTTATTCGGTTGCGGGCGGCTCAGGCCGCCCGTAACTTCGTCCGTGCCCCATAGCCGTCGAAACGGAGTAGGACATTGCTCTTCTGAGGTCCGAGACACCGACCACCACGACCACACCCTTGTGACAGTCGGCTGTCTCCCCGCGTTGCACGCACCGCTCACGCAACCTGGAGGCCTCCATGAGTCATACCCCTACTTTTGTCACCTGCTCCGCCCTGTCCTTCGACTGGCCCGACGGAACCCCCGTCTTCGAGGGGTTCCAGTGGACCGTCGGCCCCGGCCGCACCGGCCTGATCGGGCTCAACGGCTGCGGGAAGTCCACCCTGTTGAAGCTCGTCGCCGGCGCCCTGACCCCGTCCGGGGGCCAGGTGTCCGTGGCCGGCACCCTCGGCTACCTCCCGCAGGACGCCACCCTCGACACCGCCCTCCGCGTCGACGAGGCGCTCGGCATCCGCGCGGCCCGCACGGCCCTGCACGCCATCGAGGCGGGCGCGGCCACCGAGGCCAACTTCGCCGCCGTAGGCGACGATTGGGACGTGGAGGAACGGGCCCTGGCCGTGCTCGACCAGCTCGGGCTCGCCGGCATCGGCCTGGACCGCACCGTCGGCGAACTCTCCGGCGGCGAGTGCGTCCTGCTGCGGCTCGCGGCCCTGCTGCTGGCCCGGCCGGACGTCCTGCTGCTGGACGAGCCCACCAACAACCTGGACCTGCGGGCCCGGCGCCGCCTGTACGCGGCCGTCGAGTCCTGGTCGGGGGTGATGGTGCTGGTCAGTCACGACCGGGAGCTGCTGGATCGGGTCGACCAGATCGCCGACCTGCGCGAAGGCGAAGTCCGCTGGTACGGCGGGAACTTCGGCGCCTACGAGCAGATGCTCGCCGCCGAACAGGAGTCGGCCGAGCGGATGGTCCGGGTCGCCGAGGCCGACGTCCAGCGCCAGAAGCGCGAACTGGCCGACGCCCAGCTGAAACTGGCCCGCCGCAAGCGGTACGGGCAGAAGATGTACGACACCAAGCGCGAGCCGAAGATCGTGATGAACGCGCGCAAGCGCGCCGCGCAGGAATCGGCGGGCAAGCACCGCACGATGCACGCCGAGAAGCTGGCGGACGCCCGCGAACGGCTGGACCAGGCGGTGGAGGCGGTGCGCGACGACGACGCGATCCGCATCGAGCTGCCCGCCACACAGGTCCCCCCGGGCCGGCGGGTGCTGACCCTGACCGATCTGCGGCCGGCCCACGGGCCGGGCGTGGAAGGCGAGTGGGAGCTGCGCGGTCCGGAGCGGATCGCGCTGGTCGGCGCGAACGGCTCCGGCAAGACGACGCTGCTGCGGACCATCGCCGGGCAGCTGGCCCCCGTGTCGGGTGAGGCGGTGGCGCACGTTCCGACGCGGTTCCTGCCGCAACGGCTGGACGTGCTGGACGACGAGCACTCGGTCGTGGAGAACGTGGCGCGGTTCGCCCCGCACGCCTCCGACAACCTGATCCGGGCGCGGCTCGCGCACTTCCTCTTCCGGGGCGCCCGGGCGGACCGCGCGGCCGGCACCCTGTCGGGCGGCGAGCGGTTCCGGGCGGCGCTGGCGGCGCTGCTGCTGGCGGAGCCGGCTCCGCAGCTGCTGATGCTGGACGAGCCGACGAACAGCCTGGACCTGGCGAGCGTGCGCCGGCTCGGGGAGTCGCTGGAGTCGTACGAGGGGGCGCTGATCGTGGCCAGCCACGACGTGCCGTTCCTGGAGTCGGTCGGGATCACCCGCTGGCTGCTGCTCGACGGCGAGCGGGGGCTGCGGGCGACCACCGCCGAAGAGGTCCGCGCCTCGCTCTGGCAGGACTGACCCGCCGGGCCGCCACGGCCCGCGTTCCGGCCCTTCCGGCCGTCAAGGCCGGAGGGGCCGGCCACCTTCCGGCGTGATTCTCACCCCTCAGGAGGCCCTCGCCACCCCCTACAACTGCATAGATAACGGGATGTAGCCGGACAGGCCGACGGCTGGGGCTTGGCTCGCCCTGATGTCACGCTTAACCTACGAGACCGTAGGCTACGGAACCGTAGGTAATTCGCTTTGTCCCCAGGAGCACCCGTGACGATCACCTCTCCCCACCTCGGCAGCTCGGAGGCGTGGACCGACGCCAAGCTGCTGTACGCGCTGGAAGAGGTGGTCGAGAAGGAGCTCAACCGCCATCTGAAGGTCACCAAGGACTGGATGCCCCACGAGTACGTGCCGTGGAGCGACGGCCGGAACTTCCCGGGCTTCTTCGAGGACGGCGAAGCCTGGGACCCGCAGCAGTCGAAGGTCACGGACATCGGCAAGATCGCGCTGGTCGTGAACCTGCTGACCGAGGACAACCTGCCCAGCTACCACCACGAGATCGCGACCCTGTTCGGCCGCAACGGCGCCTGGGGCACCTGGGTGCACCGCTGGACGGCCGAGGAGGGCCGCCACGGCATCGTGATGCGCGACTACCTGCTGGCCTCGCGCGCCGTGGACCCGGACAAGCTGGAAGCGTTCCGGATGCAGCACATGTCGGAGGGCTTCGAGTCGGACAACAGCCACTCGATGCTGCACTCGGTGGCGTACGTGGCCTTCCAGGAGCTCGCGACCCGCATCTCGCACCGCAACACCGGCCACCAGTCCGGTGACCCGGTCTGCGACCGGATGCTGGCCCGCATCGCGCAGGACGAGAACCTGCACATGATCTTCTACCGGAACCTGCTGGGCGCGGCCTTCGAGATCGCCCCCGACCTGACGATGCAGGCCGTGCGCGACGTCGTCGTCAACTTCCGGATGCCCGGGCACGGCATGCCCGGCTTCGAGCGGATGGCCGCGCAGATGGCGATCGGCGGGGTCTACAACCTGCGGATCCACCACGACGACGTGCTGAGCCCGGTGATCCGCTTCCTCAAGATCATGGACATCGACGGGCTGGGTCCGGACGGGCAGAAGGCCCAGGAGGAGCTCGGGCTGTTCATGAACGGCCTGGACTCCGAGGCCCGCAAGTTCGACGAGCGCCTGGCCGCGCGTGCCGCGCGCATGGCCGCCCGGAAGGGCTGAGACCCCGCCCGGCTGAACCGGCCGGCTGAACCACCCGGCTGAACCGCGCGGGCCGCCCGGTCCGGCCGCGCGGTTCAGCCGCGCCGGCGCAGGGCCTGCCGTTCGGTCTCCGAGAGGCCGCCCCAGACACCGAAGCGCTCGTCGTTGGCGAGGGCGTACTCCAGGCACGCCGCCCTGCCCTCGCACTCCCCGCACAGCCGCTTCGCGTCCTGGACGGAGGAGCCCGGGTCCGGGAAGAAGAAGCTCGGGCCCGTCTGGGCGCACAGGGCGAGGTCGTACCAGGCGGGGGCTGCGGCGGTGGTGTTCATCGACATGCGGCGATCCTGGACGGGGCCGATGTACATCCGATCAACGCCCGATCAACACCGCCCGAGGGGCCGATAGGGTGAAGTGATGATCATCCGCTGAAGAAAGGCCCCGGTCCTCACGGTGACCGAGTCACGCCCCCACGCCCTGTTCTCCTTCGGCACGCTGAAGGAGGCGCACGTCCAGACGGCCCTCTTCGGCCGCACCGTGCCCAGCTCGCCGGCCTCGCTCGCCGGCTACGCCACCCGGCCCCTGAAGATCACCGACCCGGACGTGATCGCCGCCAGCGGCCTCGACGTCCACCTGACCCTGGAGTGCCGGCTGGGCTCCGTGGTCGAGGGCGTCGTCCTGCACCTGACCGACGGGGAGCTGGCCGCCGCCGACGCCTACGAGGTGGACGACTACGTCCGCCGTCGGGTGCTGCTCTCCTCCGGCGAGAGCGCCTGGGCCTACCTCGACGCGGACCCGCTGCGCCCGGCGGCCCGGATCGTGATCGCGGGCGACAGCATCGCCTACGGGCGCTGCGACCCGCGGGGCGGCTGGGCGGCCCGGCTGGCGGCGCGCCACATCGCCGCGAACGAGCGGGACCACCGGGTCTTCAACCTGGCCGTCCCGGGCAGCACCCTGGCCGAGGTCGCCGAGCAGACCCCGTCCCTCCTCGCCGCCCGCCGCCCGGACACCCTGCTGATCGCCGCCGGCATCAACGACTCGGCCCTCCCCGCCTCCGCCCCGCACGAGACCCCCGACGGGCTGGCGGCCCGCCTGGCGGACAGCCTCGCCTCGCTGGCGGCCACGGCCCGGGACCGGGGCGCCCGCCTGGTCGTCCTCGGCCCCCTCTGGCTGGACGAGTCCCGCACGGCCGACTACGAGGGCCTGCGCTTCACCGAGTCCCGCGCACTGACCCTGCGCGAGGTCCTGCGCGCCTGGTGCACGGAGCACCACGTCGACCACGTCGACCTGTGGGCCCCCCTCCACGGCCGCCCCGACCTCCTCACGGACGGCATCCACCCCTCCCCCGAGGGCCACGAAGCCCTCTACCGCCACCTCACGGCGGGACCGGAGCGGGGCTAGCCCAGGCCGAGCTTCTTCTGGTAGCGGGCGTGGGGGCCGGCGAAGGGTTCGAGGAGGTCCTGCTGGTGCACGGGCTGGAGCTTGGTCCTTCCCGGCCCCAGGAGGAACGGTTTGCCGTGGTCGGTCAGCGTGAAGGCGGCGCGTTCCCCCGTCGGCAGGGTGACCACGACGTCCACGGTGAAGCCGTAGGTGGCCTGCTCGGGCTCGATGTCGGCGCTGATGCCGAACGTGCCGCGGCCGTCCGGGCCCGCCGTGCCGAAGGCGAACCGCTCGTCCGTGGCCAGCGGCATCGTCAGGCCCACGCCCCGCTCGGGACGCCAGTCCGGGTCGTACTTCAGGGAGCCGCTGGGGAACGGGCCGAGGGCGTGCAGGGTGTCGGGATAGAGGTGCCGGTCGGCCCCCACCACCTCGCCGGGGTCGGCCCGCTCGTCGCCGGCGCGGGCGCAGGAGTACCGGTAGCGCTGCGCGGCGTCGAGCCGGACCGTTTCCAGCCGTACCGAGGCGTCCAGGACGGCCCCCTCCACGAGGGGAGGGCCGCTGATCCGCAGGTCGAGTGCGTGTGGCCCGGCGGGGACGCCTCCCGCGCGCACCACGGAGTCGTACGTGCGGCGGCAGGCCACGCCGCCGAGCCGCGCCTCGCCGCCGACGGCGGCGGCCGGGTCCTGCGGGGTGTCGGACTCCGCCTGCCAGCTGCCGTACGGCGGTGACAGCTCGGCGGCGACGGTGATCCCGGCCTGGGGCTGCTGGGGATCGCCGAAAGCCCGGGAGAGGGGGGTGCTGCGGAACTCCCGGTCGGCGGAGGAGGAGAGCGGGGTCGCCGTCGGCGGTGCGAGGGTGAAGGGCCGCCCGTCGTCGTCCACCCGGACGGTGACCGGCCTGCCGTTCTCCTCCACGTCCAGTTCGAGCCACCAGGCGCAGGTGCAGGCGGCCGTCGTGACGGTGACCAGCCCCGCGGCACTCCCACCCGCCCGGACCGGGAGCGGAGCCTCCCGGCGGACCCCCGGCCGGTCCAGGGAGAGCAGCACCGGCCGTACGGGCTTGTCGTCGGCGGCGGCCATGACGGCCTCCCGTTCGTCCGTCGCCCAGGCGGCACAGCCGACGTCGTCCCCGCGCGGGGCGGGAAGGTCGGACCCTCTGACCACGCGCACGCCGCGGACCACGGCCGGGCGGGAGGGTGCCGCGCCGACCGAGTACGCGACGGTGACCTGGCCGCGGGGAACGGCCCGGGCCGTGGTGGCCCACCGGAACAGCGGCACGCAGCCCAGCGCGCCCCTCACCAGCTCGGCCGGGGGCCGTGCACCGGCCTCGGGGAGGGTGGCGGTCCAGGAACCGTCGCCGCCCAGGAGCGGTGCACCCGTCGCGTGGACGCCGGTCCGGCCTCGGGCGTCCGGGCCGGGGAACAGCCGGTGCAGGAGCACGACGGTGAGGACGGAACACAGCACGAGCGCCAGGACGGCGGTCCCGGAGACCGCGGACCGGCTCCGGGCCGTCGGCGTACGGCGCGTCACCGCGCGCTCCAGGCCTTGCCCTGGCAGCGGAACCCCTGGCCCCAGTCGTTGGTCCCCTGCGCCAGGGCGAACGGGCGCCCCGCCTTGTCCACGATCAGGTGCTCCTGCCGGTCGCCCTGCGTGTAGCCGACGTCGAGGACGAACTCGTAGGCCAGGGCGGCCGGCCCCTCCGCGACGCCCGCGAACACCTGGACGTCGAAGTAGGCCGGCTCCCCCTGTGCCGCCACCTGGAGTTTGTCGCTCGGATACTGCACCTGCTTCCCCTCGGCGTTCGTCTCCGCCGCGGGCCGCTGGGGAACGGCCAGGTCGAGGGTCACCCGGCTGACCTCCGCGGTCCCCTGGGGTCCGCCGCAGTGGTAGAGCGGGCCGGTGGGTGCGGGGCGGGTGCTCTCGATGCGGGCGCGGAGGGAGGTGATGGTGGCGGGGGTGCGGGTGAAGTTCGAGAGGATCAGCCGGATCCGCATCGTGCCCGCGTCGACCCCGCCGGCGGTGACCATGCGGGCGAGGGTGTCCTGGGCGTCGTCGTCCGGCAGCGGCTCCTTTTCGTAGGCGGAGCCGGGCGCGGACCGTACGAGGTGGTGGTCGCTCAGCAGGTCCCACCAGACTTCGGAGGCGGCCGTGATCCGGGGGGCGCCGGGCGGGGGTTCCCGCACGGACCAGATGTCGAGGTAGGCGGAGACGACCGCCGCGACCGCCGCGCTGAGCACGACTCCGCCGGCGGCGAGCGCCAGCGTGCGCAGCTTCCCCGTCACCCGTCGGCGGAGCGGGCCGCCTTCCGGCTCCGCGCCGTCGGGCGGGTCCTCGGCGGCCCCAGCGGCGGGCCCGGCTCCGTCGGCCGCGTCCGCCCCGTCGCCGCTCCCGCCCCCGCCCGGCGCCTCCCGCCCTTCCTGGGCGTCCTCTCCGTCCTGCCCGGCGTCCGGACCTTGCGACTCCTGCGACTCCTGCGCGAGGCTCTCGTCCGGCCCGTCCTGCCCGGCCTGCCCCTCCGCCCCGGCCTCGGGCGTGGGCCCGGCGGTGCTCTCGGGCTGCCCCGTGGGCTCGTGCTCCTCGCTGGTCGTATCCGTCATGGCTCCCCCAAGCCTCGGCCCCGGTTACCGGGAAGCGACATGGTGCGGCACCCCGGGCCGCCGCCATGAGACGAAAATCGGCCGAACGTACGGTTGTCCGTGGCCGGGACCGAGCTCAGCCGCCGGCCTGCGCACGCCACCGGGCGAGGGCTTCGAAGTCCGCGTCCGTGAGGCCCGTGCGCGGGTCGACCCGGCACAGGAGGGCCGGCTCCGGATGGTGGGCCCGTGCCGCCGAAGGGGATCAGCGGCCGTCCACGTCGAGGAAGAGGAGCGGGAGGTGGCACGGGGCGGGGTGGGTTCGGGCTGCCATGCGCGCACCCTACGGCGGGTCACTCCTGCGGGTCCTGGTGTTTCGCGCGGCTCGGCTGGACGCGCTTGGGTTCGCCCGGCATCTTCGGGTAGTCCGGCGGGTACGGCATGTCGCCCAGGCCGTGGTCGCGTTCGTCACGGGCCGCGAGTTCCAGGACGGGGTCCAGGCTGAAGGCGTGTTCGTCCATGTCGGCGTGCAGGTCGCCCAGTTCGGCGAAGCGGGCCGGCATCGTCACGATGTCGAAGTCGCGCGGTTCCGCGTCGTCGACCTCCTCCCAGCGCAGGGGCGCCGAGACCGGGGCGTGCGGGCGGGGGCGGACGGAGTACGCCGAGGCGATCGTCCGGTCGCGGGCGGTCTGGTTGTAGTCGACGAAGATCCGCTCGCCGCGCTCCTCCTTCCACCAGGCCGTCGTGACCTTCCCCGGCATCCGCCGCTCCAGCTCCCGCCCCAGGGTGATCGCGCACCGCCGGACCTCCGTGAAGGTCCAGCGCGGCTCGATCGGCACGAAGACGTGCAGCCCGCGTCCGCCGGAGGTCTTGGGCCAGCCGCGCATCCCCACCTCGTCCAGGAGGGCGCGCAGTTCGTGCGCCGCGGCCACCGCGTGGTGGTAGTCGGTGCCCGGCTGCGGGTCCAGGTCGATGCGCAGTTCGTCCGGCCGGTCGGTGTCCCCGCGCCGCACCGGCCAGGGGTGGAAGGTGAGGCAGCCCAGGTTGGCGGCCCACAGGACGGCGGCCGGCTCGGTGGGGCAGATCTCGTCCGCCGTGCGCCCGCTGGGAAAGGCGATGTGGGCGGTCGGGATCCAGTCGGGCAGGTTCTTCGGGGCCCGCTTCTGGAAGAAGGACTCGCCCTCCACCCCGTCGGGGTAGCGCTCCAGGGTGGTGGGGCGGTCGCGCAGGGCGCGGACGATCCCGGGGGCGACGGCCAGGTAGTACTCGGCGACGTCCCGCTTGGTGTACCCGTGCTCCGGGAAGTACACCTTGCCGGGGCTGGACAGGCGTACCGCCCGCCCGCCCGCGTCGAGCTCGATCGCACCACCCGCGCTACCGCCCATGGGCGCCACGGTAGGCGCGCGCGGGCGGCCCCGCACACCGAGCGGACCCGGACGTACCACCGCAGAATCGGCGGTATGGACCTGCCGGTGATGCCTCCCGTGAAGCCGATGCTCGCCAAGTCCGTGGCGAAGATCCCGCCCGGCATGCAGTACGAGGCCAAATGGGACGGCTTCCGGGCGATCGTGCACCGCGACGGGGACGAGGTGGAGGTCGGCAGCCGCACCGGCAAGAGCCTGGCCCGGTACTTCCCGGAGCTGGTGGCGGCGCTGAAGGAGAACCTGCCGGACCGCTGCGTGGTGGACGGGGAGATCGTGATCGTCCACGGCGGGCGGCTGGACTTCGACCGGCTGACCGAGCGGATCCACCCGGCGGCCTCCCGGGTGAAGCTGCTGGCCGGGACCACTCCGGCCAGCTTCGTCGCCTTCGATCTGCTCGCCCTCGGCGACGAGTCCCTCCTCGACACCCCGCTCGCCGACCGCCGCAGCGCCCTGGTCCACGTCCTGTCCACAGCCCGGCCCCCCGTGCATCTCGCGCCCGCGACCACCGACCCCGCGCTCGCGCGGGAGTGGTTCGAGCGGTTCGAAGGCGCCGGGCTGGACGGGGTCGTCGCGAAACCCCTCGACCTGCCCTACCGGCCCGACGCCCGCCTGATGTTCAAGATCAAGCACGAGCGTACGGCCGACGTCGTCCTCGCGGGTTTCCGTTTCCACAAGAGCGGTCCGATCATCGGATCGCTGCTCCTGGGCCTGTACGACGCCCACGGCGCGCTCCAGCACGTGGGCGTCTGCGCCGCCTTCCCCATGAAGCGCCGCGCCGAACTCGTCGAGGAGCTGGAGCCGCTGCGGATGCCGGACGCCACGGGTCACCCGTGGGCCTCCTGGACCGAGGAGGCCGCCCACGAGAACGCCCGGCTGCCCGGCGCGCAGAGCCGCTGGACGGGGAAGAAGGACCTGTCCTGGGTCCCGCTCCGTCCGGAACGGGTCTGCGAGGTGAAGTACGACCACATGGAGGGCGACCGCTTCCGCCACACCGCGCAGTTCGTCCGCTGGCGTCCGGACCGCACGGCGCAGAGCTGCACGTACGAGCAGTTGGAGGAGGTCGTCGGCTACGACCTGGCCGAGGTGCTGGGCACGGATGGGGGGCCCTAGCCTCCCTGGCCCGTGCCCTTCTCGCCGGCGCGGGCCTTCTCCAGCAGCTCGGCGTAGGGGGTCTCCACCATGGAGCCGCGCACCTGCGTGAGCCCGTACCGGTCGATGGCCTTCTCGTTCGCGTACGGGTAGAGGGGATCGAAGACGATCCGTTCGCCCGGGGGCGACACGTCCACGACGATGCCCGGCCATTCGCCCTTGGCCGTCCTCCACACGGTGATGCGCTGTTTGTCGCGGGTCACGTTCAGGATTTCACTGCTGTTGGAGATGTCGGCCCGGTATCTGTATTTCGCATCCGGCGGGTCCCCTTTGTCGATCTCCCTTTCGAGGTCCTTTCCCCCCTTCCCGGAGCGCGAGTAGTCGGGGCCCATTTTCACCCGGTCCTCCCTGATCGCGTAGACCTCGGTCTGGGCCTTGATCACTTCGAATTTCCTCTTCTCGGCGTCCGGGACCTGAACCACCTCGTCCTGCGCGATCTCTTCCCCCGGATTCAGGACGCGGCCCACCGGTGCGACGAAGGCGCCGTCGTAGATCAACTCGAATCGGCTGGTCCTGGCTCCTTCGATGTTCGCGGGCCCGCCATGGACCCAGTAGATGCTGTCGAGTATGTAGACGGGCACCCGGCCGGCGTTCTTGACGTACAGGTGGACCGTCACGTACATGCGGCTCTGCCCCTTCGGCAGGCTGGCCTCCTTGAATTCCGCGCCGCTCTGTATCAGCGGCGTCGTCACATAGGGGAGGTAGATCTGCGAGTACGCCAGGTTGGCGCTGGCGAGCACGGCCGAGACGACGGCGCCGACCGCGATTCTCCTGGGATTGCGGAGCCCCTTCCACGCCTTGCATCTGACGAGTCCGGTCAGTGCCAGCAGGGACCACACACCGAGGACGATCCCGACCGCGGTGTACTTGTTGAAATGCTCGCCTATCTGCAACAGCAGCAAGGAGATGCTGCACAGGAGGGAGATCGCGACTCCGGCCAGCAGGACCGCCCCCGAGTAGCGCCACGGCCGCCCGTTCCAGTACCAGTAGTTGACGGCGGCCCCGACCGCGACCACCTCCACCACGGCCGCGACGAGCACGGTGACTCCCGCGATGCGTCCCCCGTAGGTCAGGGCGTTACCGCTGTCCGCCAGTCCGATCTGGAAGAGCGGGATCGCGGTCGCGACGAATCCCGCGATCATGCCCAGGGCGATGGTGCGCCGCCATCCCGCCCTCGGCCAGACCGTGCAGTCCGCGCCCCGCCAGTAGACGGGGTGCCCGGACGGCACGCCTGCCCGGTGCAGGATTCTTCGGAGTTGTCCGGGGGACCGGGCCTTGCCCACGGGATCGCCGTCGATCAGGACCTGCCGCCGGCCGGCGGCATCAGGCGCACCCACGGACACGTCGCGCGTGTTCGCCATGACACCAGCCTGCCGCCGGTTCGCGGGAGGCGCCCCCGGAACGGGCGGGCCGGGCCGCCCCGCCGCGTCCTGGTGCGCCCGTCAGGGGGCGGGGCGAAGCTGGTGTTGACGTGTCGGTTTCGCCCGTACCCACAGGAGCTGCCATGCGTACCCGGTTCCTCGGATTCACCGCCGCCCTCCTGCTGGCCGCGTCCGGAGCCGCCGTCCCCGTCGCGCAGGCCGCCGTCCCGGCCGTCGTCCCGGCCGTCGTCCCGGCCGTCACCGGACCGGAGTGCGTGGCGGACGGCGTCGGGCAGGTGGTGTACGACTCCGCCGCGGGCCTGTGGATCTGCGCCGGCGGCCAGAACGACGGCAAGCCCATCACCACGACCTGAAGCGCACTGCCGCCGCAGGCGTGTCTACGACCTGGCCGAGGTGCTCGGCGGGGCCGGCCGGGGGAGCGGGGCGGCCGGGGCGGTGAGCTGCTCCCACCATGCGCGGTCCGGGCCCACCGCGTTCGGTGTCCAGCCGGGCCGTCGCGCGAGCCAGTGTGCCACCCGGGTCCGGACGACGGGGTCCGCGTAGGCCCGTCCGGGTGGTTCGGCCAGGTGCCGGACCCTGGCCCGGGCCCGCATCACCTCCGGGTCCTCCAGCGCGCACTCGAACAGCGCGGCCGCCTCCCGCGCCCGCCCGGCGAGGCCCGGCCGGAGGCTCCCCGCACCGCCGCCGCCCGGCACGACGGCCCCCGCCCCGGCCGCCAGCCGCTGCCCGACGGCCTCGTCCGCGCCCGCCTGGAAGTCGAACCAGGGCTTCAGCGTGCGCAGCGCCCAGCCGTGGTACCCGGTGGCGAAGCCGGGGGATCCGGGGTCGCGGTGGGCGGTGCGGGTCACCCGGTCGGCCGCCCACAGCGCGAGCGAGGTCCCCTGGCCCAGGGTCGGGTTGGTGTGGGTGAGGGCGTCCCCGACGGGGACCATCCCGCTCACCACGGGGCCTCGGCCGTCGGCCAGGGGGCTCCACCGGTTGTCCAGCCCCGCCGTGGCCAGTACCTCCGACAGCGGCTCGGCGCCCAGCCCCAGCCAGGCCGCGCCGGGCGGGAAGGCCCGGGCGGCGGCCTCGAAGACGGCCGGGTCGCGCAGGGCGCCCCGGGTGGGGTCGCCGGTGTGCGCGAACACGGTCACGGCGAAGACCCGGTTGTCGGACGGGAAGACGGCGCAGCCCGCGAAGGCCCCGCCGGTCACCGTCCAGGGGCGGCGGGGCCCGTCCTCCACCCCGTCGGGCAGCCGGTACCAGCGGCAGAAGTACGCGAGGCCGGTACGGTGCCGCTCGACCGTGCCCGGGCGGCAGCCGGCCGTGGCCAGCAGGGACGCGGAGCCGCCGCGCCGGCCCGCCGCGTCCACCACGAGGTCGCCCCCGTACCCGCCGCCGGGGGTGGTGACGCCGGTGATCCTGGGCTGCGGTCCCCCGGTCGCGGTCAGCCCGGTGACCGGCTCCCCGTGGCGTACCACCGCGCCCGGCTGCGCGCGCAGGGCGGTGGTCAGCGCGCTCTCCAGCACGATGCGGCGGGCCTGGACCAGCACCAGGTCCTCGTCGCCGGGGCGCTCGGGAGGTCTCACGTCGAACCAGTCGAGCTCGTGCCGCTCGCGGGCGCCGAGCCGGAGCATCTCGGCGTACACGTCGGGCAGCTCGGCGCGGAGCACGGCGCGGGCGGCGCCGAGCAGGACGTGCGGCTGGGTCGCCTGGGGGACGCCGGGCCGCTGCCAGCCGAAGAAGTCACGGTCGAAGAAGTCCCGGTCGAGGGAGCCCCGGGCGGGAGCGGCGCCGGGGGCCCGGGGGTCGCGTTCGAAGAGTTCGGCCGTGTGTCCTCGGCGGGCCGCGAGCAGGGCCGTCGCGAGTCCCGCGACCCCGCCGCCGATCACCAGCACATGTGCCATTGCGCGCCCCCTGCCCCGAGGTACCCGAGGTACGTACGACGATCGGACCGCCAGAGCCTGCACGCGCGGCCCCTGGCCGAAACTCGCACACCCGTCCGAGGGGCCGGCCACGCGCCGGTTGACGCCCCGTCTCCTCAGGTCGGTGCATGGGACAATGGCCGTTCCCCCGCCGGACGACGGACAGGACGGCCCCACGTGACTCCCCCACCCCCCGAAGCCGGCGCCCCGCGGGCCGTCCCCCGGCCCAACGCCGTCGTCGGCGTCGGGCTGGTCGTGCTCGGCCCCGACGGCCGGGTCCTGCTCGGCCAGGCGCACGACGGGCGCTGGGAACTGCCCGGCGGCAAGGTCGACCCCGGGGAGGGCTTCGAGCAGGCCGCCGCGCGCGAGCTCGCCGAGGAGACGTCCCTGCGCACCGCCCCGGAGGCCGTCGAGGTGCTGGCCGTCCAGATCTCCGGCACGGCGACCGACGTGACCCGGCTGACGGCCGCCGCCCTGACCCGCTCCGCCGAGGGCACCCCGGCCGTCACCGAGCCCCACAAGATCGCCCGGTGGCGCTGGTTCGCCCCGGAGGAGATCCCCGGAGCGCTCTACGCCCCCTCGGCCGCGGTGCTGCGCGCCTGGAACCCCGCCCTGGCCTCGCTGCCCGAGGCCTCCGGCCACGACTACGCCACGCGCCCCGCGGAACGCTGAACGCTGAACGTGCAAGGCTAAACGCCCTGCCGGGGCGCGAAGTTCCCCTCGCGCAGGTCTTCGGCCAGCAGCCGCTTGGCGATCGCGTCCGCCGCCGCCCTCAGCTCCGCGCTGCGCGGGCGGCCGCGGTCGCGTTCCAGCTGGTCGCCCAGCCACCGCGCCCACGCGGCGGAGATGACGTCGGCCTCCCGCTGTCCACCCCGGGTCAGGCTGAAGAATCCGTTCTGCCGGGTCAGGTAGCCCTCCTCCACCATCCGGTCGAAGACCGGCAGCAGCACCTCCGGCGGCAGCGAGCGGCGCGAGGCGATCAGCCCCAGGCCGGCGTGCCCGACCGTGCGGGTGAGCAGGTCCACCTGCATGACGGCCCACGCCCCGGCCATGTCCAGCCGGGTGTCCGAGGCCTCGACGATCCCCCGGGCCTGCTGCGGGCCCATGTTCCGCACCAGCTTGCCCACCGCCAGCTCCAGCAGTTTGGCCGAGTCCCCGGAGGCCGTGGCCGGCGAGGCGAAGCCGTCGCCCATGTCCGTGGACGCGGCGCGGGCGCTGTCGCGCAGCCGGACCTGCTTGAGGAACAGTCCGACGACGAAGCCGACGGCCGCCACCGGAACGGTCCACAGGAACACGGTGTGCAGGGCCTCGGTGTACGCGCCGACGATCGGGCCGGACGCCGCCGGGTCGAGCGCGTGCACCCGCTGCGGGTTCTGCGCGGCGACCGCGAGCCGCGCCGGGTCCTGGCCGGTGGCCCGGGCGGCCGCCGCCACGGCGGACTTCAGCTCGGGGCCCAGGCTGTTGGCGTAGATGGTCCCGAACACGGCGGTCCCGAACGAGCTGCCCAGCGTCCGGAAGAAGGTCACGCCGGAGGTGGCCGTGCCGAGGTCGGCGTAGTCGACGGTGTTCTGCACGGCGATGGTGAGCACCTGCATGCACAGGCCGATCCCGGCACCGAGCACGAGCATGTAGACCGATTCCAGCCAGGCGCCGGTGTCCGCGTCCATCCGCGACAGCAGGTAGAGGCCGGCTCCCATCACCGCGCAGCCCACGATGGGGAAGATCCGGTACCGGCCGGTCCTGCTGGTGACGTTGCCGCTGAAGACGGAGGCGATCAGCAGGCCGACGACCAGCGGCAGGGTCCGTACGCCCGACAGGGTGGCGGAGTCCCCGTCCACGTACTGGAGGTAGGTCGGCAGGAAGGTCATCGCGCCGAGCATGGCGAAGCCGACGACGAAGCTGAGCACCGAGCACACGGTGAAGACGGGGTTGCGGAACAGCCGCATCGGCAGCATCGGTTCGGCGGCCCGGGTCTCGGCCAGGCAGAACAGCGCGAGCGCCAGCACCCCGCCGGCCAGCAGCCCGAGGATCACCCCGGAGGTCCAGGGGTACTCGTTGCCGCCCCAGCTGGTGGCCAGGATCAGCGCGCTGGACCCCACCGCGACCAGGGCGATGCCCAGGTAGTCGATCCGGGGCCGGCCCTGTGCCCGTACCGAGGGGATGGTCCGGGCGGCGGCCGCGACCACCAGCACCGCGACGGGCACGTTGACGTAGAAGGCCCAGCGCCAGCTCAGGTGGTCGGTGAACAGCCCGCCGAGCAGCGGGCCGATGACGGTGGCGACGCCGAAGACGGCGCCGATCGCGCCCTGGTAGGTACCGCGCTCGCGCAGCGGCACCACGTCGGCGATCAGCGCCATAGAGGTGACCATCAGGCCGCCGGCGCCCATGCCCTGGACCCCGCGCCACAGGATCAGCAGGGACATGTTCCCGGCGAGCCCGCAGAGGAAGGAGCCGGTGATGAAGACGATCGCGGAGACCTGGAAGACGACCTTGCGGCCGAAGAGGTCGCCGAACTTGCCGACGAGCACGGTCGCGACGGTCTCCGCCAGCAGGTACGAGGTCACCACCCAGGCCATGTGGTCCCCGCCGCCGAGGTCCCCCACGATCGTGGGGAGCGCGGTGCCCACGATGGTCTGGTCGAGGGCGGCGAGCAGCACGCCGAGCATGATCGTGCCGAAGACGACGTTGCGCCGCCGCCGGTCGAGCGCGGGCGGCGCCGCGGCCGCGGCGGGGGCAGTGGTCACCCTCGCACTGTCACAGCCGCCCGCCCGCCCCGCATGCCGCAAGCCGCCGTACGGGTGAACCCGCACGGCGGCCCCGCCGGTCCGCGCCGCCGGCCCGGCCCGCCGCGGGCCCCGGCTCAGCGCAGGTACGCCAGCCCCGGGTGCTGCGCCGCGTACCCCTCCAGCAGCCGCCGGGCCACCGCCACGGAGTCCACCAGCGGGTGCAGCGCGAAGGCCTTCACCGCGTCCGCCCGCGAGCCGCTCGCCGCGGCGGCCAGGACCGCCCGCTCGGCCGCCTTCACCGAGGTCACCAGCCCCACCGCGTGCAGCGGCAGCGGGGCCACCGACACCGGGTGGGCCCCGTTCGCGTCGACCAGGCAGGGCACCTCGATCACCGCCTGCGCGTCCAGCACGGACAGGGTCGAGCCGTTGCGGACGTCGAGGATCAGCGTGGCCCGCTCGTCGCGGGCGATGGCCCGCATCAGCGCCAGGGCCACCTTCTCGTAGCCGCCGGACTCCAGGTCGCTCTCCTCGCGCTCCCCGACGCCCGCCACCTCCCGGTTCTCGGACATGTACGTGGCCTCGCGCTCGGCCCGCGTCCGGTCCCAGGCGGCCAGCGCCGCCCCGGCGGGCTGCCCGGGCCGGCCGGCCTCGGCGTAGAACCCGCGCTGCTGGTCGCGCAGGAAGGCCCCGCGGGTCTGCTTCGCCTCCTGGTAGGCCCGTACGGTCTCCCGGTTGAAGTAGTAGTAGTGCAGGTACTCGTTGGGGATCGCGCCCAGCGAGCGCAGCCAGTCGGCCCCGAAGAGGCGCCCCTCCTCGAAGGACTCCAGGGCCCCGTCGTCGGCCAGCAGCCGGGGCAGCAGGTCGCGCCCGCCCACGTGCAGGCCGCGCACCCAGCCCAGGTGGTTGAGCCCCACGTAGTCGATCCAGGCCTCCTGGGGGCGGGCCACGCCCAGCAGCCGGGCGATCCGGCGGCCGAGGCCGACGGGCGAGTCGCAGATGCCGATGACCCGCCCGCCCAGTTCCTCGGACATGGCCTCGGTGACCACGCCGGCGGGGTTGGTGAAGTTGATGACCCAGGCGTCCGGGGCGGTGCGGGCGATCCTGCGCGCCAGCTCCCGGGCCACCGGCACGGTGCGCAGGCCGTAGGCGATCCCGCCCGCGCCGACGGTCTCCTGGCCGAGCACCCCCTCGGCCAGGGCGATCCGCTCGTCCGCCGCACGCCCCTCCAGGCCGCCGACGCGGATGGCGGAGAAGACGAAGTCGGCCCCGCGCAGGGCCTCGTCCAGGTCCCCGGTGGCGGTGACCTCCGGGGCGTCCGCCACGCCCGAGGCGGCGGCCTGGTCCGCGAGCACCCGCGCCATCGCGGCGAGCCGCGCGGGGTCCTCGTCGTAGAGGGCCACCCGGGTCACCCGGCCCTCGGCGTGGTCGCCGAGCAGTGCTCCGTAGACGAGCGGGACGCGGAATCCGCCCCCGCCGAGGATGGTCAACCGCACGCCCCTACCGTCCTTCCGGC
>NZ_JBHVUQ010000078.1:0-33555 GCF_042884105.1 Streptomyces sp. NPDC058157 | reverse complement strand
TTTTGGGGGGGGGAGGTTGTGTCTAGGGTGGCCGAAGGCCATCGCGAAGCGACGCGACGAAGGAGCGCCCTTGACAGGCCGGCCCGACGCGGAAGGACGATGAGACTGGCGGGAAGCCCCCAACCATCTCTGAGACCGCCCCGCCGGGTCCCGCCCCTCCCCGGTCCCGGTCGGCGGTCCGGTCCCGGTCGGCGGTCCGGTCCCGCCCGCCGGGCACCCGCCCCGGCCCACCCACCCGCAGGCGGGGAGGCGGGTGGGCAGCCACCGCCCGGCCCCCACCCCCCGAGGGGGAGATGGCGGGCCCGCGGCGCAGGGCCGCTCAGGACGCCGACGCCGACGGGGACGGGGTGGTCGTCGGGCGGACCAGTTCGCCCAGGGTGGGGGCCGATTCCGGGCGGTTGCGGACCGCGTCCGTGCATTCCCAGGCGCGGGGCGGGTCCGCGTCCGGGCCGCCCAGGACCACCGGGCCGGGGCCCGCCGAGATGGCGTCGCTCTCCGAGAGGGTGCACACGATCTGGGCCAGGGCCACCGGCGGCAGGTCCTCCGGCTTGCGGCTCAGCCGTACCGTGCCCGCCGGGTCGCCGGGGCGCGCCGGGACCGCCGCCAGGCCGTCCCGGACGCCGCTCGTGAAGCCGCCCTCCCGTTCCTGCTCGGACGGGTTGCGTTCCAGTTCCTCCAGCAGGGCCTGCGCGACCAGCGTGACGGGGTCGCGCCCGGTGCGCTTCTCGGGTACGGGGACGACCCGTTCCACCGCCACCAGCTGCGATCCGCAGACGAGTTGCACCTTGGCGCGGAACCCCTGCACCCCGCTCTGCCCGGGCGGCAGGTCCGGGGTGTCGCAGGACACCCGCGAGGGGGCCGGGCCCACGTCGACCGGAACGGTCGTGGCCCGGATCCCGCACCCGGACAGGGAGAGGGAGAGGGAGAGGGACAAGGAGAGGAGTCCCAGGGCCGAAAGTGTCCTACGCGTCCGTGCCGCCACCGGCGATCACCTTCCCCACGTCCACCGGAAGCCGCAGGGTGAACACGGCCCCGCCCTCCGGGCCGTTCGCGGCCGTGATGTCGCCGCCGTGGATGTGCGCGTTCTCCATGGCGATCGACAGGCCCAGTCCGCTGCCGTCCGACTTCGGCCGGGAGGCGCTGGCCTTGTAGAACCGGTCGAAGACGTGCGGCAGCACCTCCTCCGGGATGCCCGGTCCGTTGTCCTTGACGGCGACGACCAGCCACTCCTCCTCGACCCGCACCGAGACCCGCACCGGTGAGCCGCCGTGCTTGAGGGCGTTGCCGATCAGGTTGGCCAGGATGACGTCGAGGCGCCTCGGGTCGAGGCGGGCCACGATGCCGCGTCCGGCGTCGACCTCGACGGCGTCCAGCCAGGCGCGGGCGTCGATGCAGGCGGTGACCTGGTCGGCGACGTTGACGTCGTCG
This sequence comes from Streptomyces sp. NPDC058157, assembly GCF_042884105.1. Classification (NCBI taxonomy): domain Bacteria; kingdom Bacillati; phylum Actinomycetota; class Actinomycetes; order Kitasatosporales; family Streptomycetaceae; genus Streptomyces; species Streptomyces sp. NPDC058157. The sequence goes on along the minus strand of NZ_JBHVUQ010000078.1, from coordinate 32,127 downwards.
AGGACGAGGCGGGCCGTTCCCGCGTCGAAGCGGGTGACCTCCATCAGGTTCTCCACCAGGTCGTTGAGCCGGCGGGTCTCGCTGACCACCAGGCCCACGGCCGGGGCGATCATCGGGTCGAGGTCGTCGACCTCCTCCTCCAGCACCTCGGCGACCGCCGTCAACGCCGTGAGCGGGGTGCGCAGTTCGTGGCTCATGTCGGCGACGAAGCGCCGGCTGGCCTCCTCCCGCGCGCTCATGTCGGCGACCTTCTTCTCCAGTGCCTCGGCGGTGCGGTTGAAGGTCCGGGACAGGTCGGCGAGTTCGTCGGTCCCCGACACGTCGAGCCGGTGGTCGAGTTCGCCCTCGCCGAGGCGCCGTGCGGCCTCGCCGAGGCGCTGTACGGGCTTGAGCACGGTCCGGGCCGCCGCCTGCGCGAGCAGGGCCGAGCCGAGCAGGGCCAGGCCCGTCGCGATGGTCAGGGACCAGCCGAGGGCGTTGAGGTCGTCGCGTTCCGTGGCCAGGGACTTGTACATGTAGCCGGTGGGTCCGCCGCCGACGATGCGGGTGCCGCCGACCAGGTACGGGTTGCCGTGGGGCTTCGTCCGCTGCCAGTACATGTGGTACTGGGCGTCGTTCGCGGTGGTGCTTTTCTGGCGGTCGTTCACGGCGTGCTGGAGGGACTTCGGTACGTCGTCCAGCCCGAAGGTCGCGGAGCCGGCCGCGCCGAACCGCAGCCGCTTGTCCTTGCCCTCGCTGACGAGCAGCACGCTGTACCCGGGGCTGCTGCCCGCCATCAGTTCGGCGGTGCGCTGGAGTTCCTCGGGGGTGGGGTCGGCGGGCAGGGCGGCGGCGCGGTTCTGCATCTCCTGGCGGAAGTCGCCCAGGGCCGCGTCCTGGGTACGGGTGAGCACCGCCTCGCGGTTGAGCCAGTAGGCGATTCCGGAGGCGGAGACCGCGGCCGTCAGGGCGACCAGGGCGAACACCACGAGCAGCCGCACCCGCAGGCTGGTCCAGCGCCGGCCCGCGAAGAGGGCCTTGATCACTGCGGGGAGTCCAGCCGGTAGCCGACACCCCGGACCGTGCGGATCAGGGTCGGTGAGGAGGGGACCTCCTCGACCTTGGCGCGCAGCCGCTGGACGCACGCGTCGACGAGCCGCGAGTCGCCGAGGTAGTCGTGCTCCCATACCAGCCTCAGCAGCTGCTGGCGGGAGAGCGCCTGCCCGGGCCGGCGGCTGAGTTCCAGCAGCAGCCGCAGCTCGGTCGGCGTGAGCTGGAGGTCCTCGCCGTTCTTCGTCACGGTCATGGCGGCGCGGTCGATGACGAGGGACCCGAAGACGGCGGAGTCGCTGGCCTCGCGCTCGCCGCGGCGCAGCACGGCGCGGATGCGGGCGTCGAGCACCCGGCCCTGGACGGGCTTGACGACGTAGTCGTCGGCTCCGGACTCCAGGCCGACGACGACATCGATGTCGTCGCTGCGCGCGGTGAGCAGGATGATCGGCAGCTGGTCGGTGCGCCGGATCCTCCGGCACACCTCGAAGCCGTCGATGCCGGGCAGCATGACGTCGAGCACGATCAGGTCCGGCCGCTGCTCGCGGAGCAGTTTCAGGCCGTCCTCACCCGTCGCCGCGGTGGCCACACGGTGGCCCTGGCGGGTCAGGGAGAGTTCGAGGGCCGTGCGGATGGCGTCGTCGTCCTCGATCAGCAACAGGAAAGGCACGGGCTCATTCTGTCCCATCGGCCGTCGGGACTTCGACCGTCGCGCGCGACGGATCCCTCACGGATCCGGCGCGGGTCCCTCGCGGATCCGGCGTCGAGTCCCGCTCGGATCCGGATCGCGGGCGGCTGTGACAGTGCTGTGACAGTCGACGGACACGGCGGTTAAGTCGGCCGGGCAGTCTTTTGTCATCGGAACACGGACAGAAGCAGACTCCACGACGGGGGGCGCGAGATGAACACGCTGCACAGCACCACCACCAGCGCGGTTGTCACGCGGCTGCACGACGCGAACCGCCGGGCGGGTGTCCGTACGGTGCCGGGCACCCGGCGACAGGCTCACGTCGTAGCCATTGACGCGAACCAGTACCAGGCGGTTCCCGCCCAGCGGACCCCTTCCTCCCCGTCCTCCTCCTCGGAGGCGGAGTTCACGGCGTACGTCCAGGAGCGGCGTGCCGCCCTGTACGCGACGGCCTTCCACCTGACCGGCGACCGGCACGAGGCCGAGGACCTGCTGCAGAGCGCGCTGTTCTCCACGTACCGGGCCTGGGACCGGATCAGCGACAAGGCGGCGGTGGGCGGCTACCTGCGCCGGACGATGACGAACCTGCACATCAGCGCGTGGCGCCGGCGCAAGCTGAACGAGTACCCGACGGAGGAGCTGCCGGAGACGGCCTCCGACACGGACGCGACGCGCGGTACGGAGCTGCGCGCGGTGCTCTGGCAGGCGCTGGCCCGGATCCCGGAGCCGCAGCGCACGATGCTGGTGCTGCGCTACTACGAGGGCCGCACGGACCCGGAGATCGCGGAGATCCTGGGCATCAGCGTCGGCACGGTGAAGTCGAGCATCTGGCGGTCGCTGCGCCGGCTGCGCGAGGACGAGGTGCTGAGCTTCGGGCGTGACGAGGCGGAGTCCTTCGGGGAGCTCGTCGCGTAACGCGGCGGCACGCACACCACAGACCACCGGCCAGGGGGTCCGTCCTACGGGGGTGGGACGGAGGCCATGGGGGGATGGGAGCGGGATCAGGCGGTCGGGGGTCCGCTTGGTCCCGCTTCCTCTTTGCGCCCGGGTCGCTCACGCGGCCCGGGCGCTTTCACGTGCGTACGGGCGGCTACGCCGCCGCGGTGCTCGCCGAGCGGTGGCGGCCGGCCGCGGCCGCGGCGAGGCGGCCCAGGGCCTCGTCGCCGCCGCAGGCGTGGGCGCCGAGGGCGACGTGCCGGGCGACGATGCCGCGTTCGGCGCGCATCAGGCGCAGGCCCCGGCGCACCAGGAACGGCAGGGACTTGCGGCCTTCGCGCAGGTCGCGGGCGAGCCTGCGGCGGAAGGTGGTGGAGGGGCGGCCGCGCAGGCAGATGGCGTCGGCGAGGAGGCCGAGTTCCTGGCAGCGGGCGGCGATGTCGGCGGCGAAGATGCCCTCCGCGATGAACAGCGGGGTGCGCGAGATGTCCAGCGTCTCGGTGCCCGTGCGGGAGCTGGTCGCGATGTCGTAGACCGGGACCTCGGTGCGGCCGGTGCGGCAGAGTTCGGCGACGGCGGCCACGGCGACGTCGGCGTCCCAGGACTCCGGGGAGTCCCAGTCGATGTCCGAGCTGCCCTCGACCAGGGGGAGGGTCGGGTCCGTCCCCTCCTTGTAGAAGTCGTCCAGGCGCAGTACGGGCAGCCCCGAGCGGGCCGCGAGCGAGGACTTGCCGGAACCCGAGGGACCGGTCAGGAGCACGACGCGCGTCGGAAGGGGAGATGAACAGCTCACGGGAGACCAGTGTGAGGCATTACCCGGCGTATCAACACACTGCCGACAGCTCCTGCGACCGGTCTCACACGGCGGGTTGGAATCCCGCGAGCCCCCTCGACTACGCTGTGTGCGCACGCGACTACGACCACAGGCGGGAACCAATGGCACGTCACGCAGCCTCCGACCCCTCTCCCCAGCGGCTCCGTTCCGCCGGACTGACCCTCTCCCTGGCCGGGGCCGCCCTGGCCATGGCGGCCGGTGCGGCGCAGGCCGGCGAGCTGGACCCGGCGGCGGCGCTCTCGGGGGTGGTCGACCCGATCTCCAACCTGAAGGTGAACCCCCTCGCCCACACCGGCGTGGACCCCCTCGACAACGGGGTGGGCACGAAGGTCGCCGACTTCCCGGCGGTGGGCACGACGATGGTCACGGGGGTGCTGACGCAGGGGCCTTCGGTGAAGGAGATCCCGCAGGCGGCCGTCTCCTCGCTGCTGGGTCCGGTGCTCCCGAAGCAGTAGGGGCGGGGCGGGCACGCGAAGGCCCCGGCAGCCGGGGGGACGGACTGCCGGGGCCGGTTCGCGTGGGGCCGGTTCCTAGTAGGAGGAACCGCCCGAGCCCAGCGACCCGGTGGGGTGCCAGACGGTCTTGGTCTCCAGGAACGCCGTCATGCGCGTCGTGCCCGGGTCGGCGGCCCAGTCGTCCACAGGCTGTGGACGCAGGACGCGCTTGAGGTTGTCGGCGGCGGCGATCTCCAGCTCCTTGGCGAGGGCGGTGTCCGCGCCCGCGAGGTCGATCGCGTTGACGTCCTGGTGGGCCGCGAGGTGCGGGCCCATCTCGGCGGCCTTGCCGGAGAGGATGTTGACGACGCCGCCCGGCAGGTCGGAGGTGGCCAGCACCTCACCCAGGGACAGGGCCGGCAGCGGGGCCTTCTCGCTGGCGATGACGACGGCGGTGTTGCCCGTCGCGATCACCGGGGCGATCACCGAGACCAGGCCCAGGAAGGACGAGTCCTGCGGGGCCACGACCGTGACGACGCCGGTCGGCTCCGGGGTGGAGAGGTTGAAGAACGGGCCCGCGACCGGGTTGGCACCGCCCGCGATCTGGGCGATCTTGTCGGTCCAGCCCGCGTACCAGACCCAGCGGTCGATGGCCGCGTCGACGACGGCCGCCGCCTTGGACTTGGACAGGCCCTCGGCCTCGCCGACCTCGCGGACGAACTGCTCGCGGCGGCCCTCCAGCATCTCGGCGACGCGGTAGAGGATCTGGCCGCGGTTGTACGCGGTGGCGCCCGCCCAGCCGCCGAAGGCCTTGCGCGCGGCGACGACCGCGTCACGGGCGTCCTTGCGGGAGGACAGCGGGGCGTTGGCCAGCCACTTCCCCTTCGAGTCGGTCACCTCGTACACCCGGCCGCTCTCGGAGCGGGGGAACTTGCCCCCGACGTACAGCTTGTAGGTCTTGAAGACGTTCAGGCGGGTCGCAGAAGACTCAGACATCGAGGTAGGCCTCCAGACCGTGACGGCCGCCCTCGCGGCCGAAGCCCGACTCCTTGTAGCCGCCGAAGGGCGAGGTCGGGTCGAACTTGTTGAACGTGTTGGCCCAGACGACGCCCGCGCGGAGCTTGTTCGCGACCGCGAGGATGCGGGAGCCCTTCTCCGTCCAGATGCCGGCGGACAGGCCGTACTGGCTGTTGTTGGCCTTGGCGACGGCCTCGTCGGGGGTGCGGAACGTCAGCACGGACAGGACCGGGCCGAAGATCTCGTCCCGGGCGACGGTGTGCGCCTGGCTGACGTTCGTGAACAGCGTCGGGGCGAACCAGTAGCCGGAGGAGGGCAGCTCGCAGGCCGGGGACCAGCGCTCGGCGCCCTCGGCCTCGCCGGTGTCGGCCAGGGCCGTGATCCGGGCGAGCTGCTCGGCGGAGTTGATCGCACCGATGTCGGTGTTCTTGTCGAGCGGGTCGCCCAGGCGCAGGGTGCTCAGGCGGCGCTTGAGGGAGTCGAGGAGCTCGTCGTGGATCGACTCCTGGACCAGGAGGCGCGAGCCCGCGCAGCAGACCTGGCCCTGGTTGAAGAAGATGCCGTTGACGATGCCCTCGACGGCCTGGTCGACGGGGGCGTCGTCGAAGACGATGTTGGCGCCCTTGCCGCCCAGTTCCAGGGTGACCTTCTTGCCGGTGCCGGCGATCTGGCGGGCGATGGCCTTGCCGACCGCGGTGGAGCCGGTGAAGGCGACCTTGTTGACGTCGGGGTGGGCGACGAGTTCGGCGCCCGCCTCCCCGTAGCCGGGGATGATGTTGACGACGCCCTTGGGAAGACCGGCCTGGCGGCAGATGTCCGCGAAGAACAGCGCCGAGAGGGGGGTGGTCTCCGCCGGCTTGAGGACGACGGTGTTGCCGGTGGCGAGCGCCGGGGCGATCTTCCACGCGAGCATCAGCAGCGGGAAGTTCCACGGGATGACCTGGCCGGCCACGCCGAGCGGGCGCGGGTTCGCGCCGTAGCCCGCGTGGTCGAGCTTGTCGGCCCAGCCCGCGTAGTAGAAGAAGTGGGCGGCGACCAGGGGGAGGTCCGCATCGCGGGTCTCCTTGATCGGCTTGCCGTTGTCCAGGGTCTCCAGGACGGCGAGCTCGCGGCTGCGCTCCTGGATGATCCGGGCGATGCGGAAGAGGTACTTGGCGCGCTCGGAGCCGGGCAGCGCGGACCACTTCTCGAAGGCGCGGCGGGCGGCCTTGACGGCGCGGTCGACGTCGGCGGCGCCGGCCTGGGCGACCTCCGACAGCACCTCCTCGCTGGAGGGGCTGACGGTCTTGAAGACCTTGCCGTCGGCGGCGTCGGTGAACTCACCGTCGATGAAGAGGCCGTACGAGGGGGCGATGTCGACGACCGAGCGGGACTCGGGAGCCGGTGCGTACTCGAAGAGGGATGCCATGGTGATCAGTCCACCGTCACGTAGTCGGGACCGGAGTAACGCCCGGTGCTCAGCTTCTGGCGCTGCATGAGCAGGTCGTTCAGCAGGCTGGAGGCGCCGAAGCGGAACCACTCGTTCGTCAGCCAGGCCTCGCCCGCGGTCTCGTTGACCAGGACCAGGAACTTGATGGCGTCCTTGGTGGTCCGGATGCCGCCGGCCGGCTTCACGCCGATCTGGATTCCAGTCTGCGCCTTGAAGTCGCGGACGGCTTCGAGCATCAGCAGGGTGTTGGCCGGGGTGGCGTTGACGCCGACCTTGCCGGTGGACGTCTTGATGAAGTCGGCGCCCGCGAGCATGCCGATCCAGGAGGCGCGGCGGATGTTGTCGTACGTCGACAGCTCGCCGGTCTCGAAGATGACCTTCAGCCGGGCGGCGGTGCCGTCCTCGCGGACGCACGCCTCCTTGACGGCCTTGATCAGCTCGTAGGTCTCCAGGTAGCGGCCGGCGAGGAAGGCGCCACGGTCGATGACCATGTCGATCTCGTCGGCGCCGGCGAGGACGGCGTCACGGGTGTCGGCCAGCTTGACCGGCAGGGCGGCGCGGCCCGCCGGGAAGGCGGTGGCGACGGAGGCGACCTTGACGTCGGCGCCGTTCAGGGCCGCCTTGGCGGTGGCCACCATGTCGGGGTAGACGCAGACCGCGGCGGTCGTGGGCGTCGTACGGTCCAGGGGGTCGGGGTTGACGGCCTTGGCGGCGAGCGACCGGACCTTGCCCGGGGTGTCCGCACCCTCGAGCGTCGTCAGGTCGATCATCGAGATGGCCAGGTCGATGGCGTACGCCTTGGCCGTCGTCTTGATCGAGCGGGTGCCGAGGGAGGCCGCGCGGGCCTCCAGTCCGACTGCGTCGACGCCGGGCAGCCCGTGCAGGAAGCGGCGCAGCGCGCTGTCGGACGTCGTCACGTCAGCGAATGCGGTGAGGGTGGTGGGCATGGTCACCAGATGAGCATATCTACGCGCGTAGCGACCTGTCACCCCCCTCGTGCACATCTGGGCGTGACATCCGCCATCGGTGCACCCGGCCCCCGTGCGCCGGTCGCCTCCGGGCGGGCATGCGGCACAATCGGCGGCATGAGCACACCCTCCACCCCTGAGCCGGCCTACGCGGACCGCGTCTACCGCTCCCCCATGGCCGTCGTCACCGGGGTGCTGATCCTGGCGATGATCGTGTGGCTGTGCGGGGACGCCGTCGTGCGCGGCGTGGGCGGCGGCCGGTGGATCGGGATCGCCGCCGCGCTGTGCGCCGTACCGCTGACCGTGGCGTTCACCATCCGGCCGGCCGTCTTCGCCAACGAGGACCGGATGCGGGTGCGCAACCCGTTCCGGATCATCGAGCTGCCCTGGGGGATCGTCGACGCGGTGCGCGCCGGGTACTCGGCGGAGGTGCTGGCGGACGGGGCGAAGTACCAGCTCTGGTCGGTGCCGGTGTCGCTACGCGAGCGCAAGAAGGCCAACCGCTCGGCCGGCCGGCGCGAGGCGGCGGGCGGGGGCGCTCCCGGGGACGGGGCGGCCGGGGCGGCCGTCCGGGCCTCCGCCGACAAGGCCGTGGACGAGCTGACCGAACTGGCCGAGCGCGGCGCCGCCCGGCCGGGCGCGCAGGGGCCGGTCCGCGTGCGGTGGGCCTGGGAGATCATCGTGCCCGCGGTCGCGGGCGCGGTGCTGCTGGCCGTGCTGCTGGCCGTCGGGTAGGACCCGAGACCAGGACCCGAGACCACCCGCGCCGACCGGAACCGCTGCCACCGGGGGCGGCGTCCTCGGTGGTGTGCACCGTCATGAGGGCAGCGGCAGCGCCGCCACACAGCTCCCGGTCCGTCCCCGGCTCCTGAGCGGGGCCCTGCTGGCCGCGCACCTGCTGCTCGTCGGTTGGCTCACCCTGAGCCCGCTGGACGTGCCCTGGGCGGCGGCCGCGAACCTGTCCCCGCTGGAGGGGATCCGGGCGGACCTGGCGATGGGGCCGCTGGAGGCCGCGCGGCGGATCGGGGAGGGGCTGGCGCTGCTGGCCCCGCTGGGGGTGCTGCTGCCGCTGGCCGGGGGCCGGCTGCGGCCCGGGGCGCTGGCGGCGTGGGCCTCGCTGGCGCGGACGGCGGCGGCCGCCGTGCTGATCTCGCTGAGCATCGAAATGCTCCAGACGGCCGTTCCCGGGCGCGTGCTGGACGTGGATGCCCTGCTGCTGAACACCGCCGGGGTGATCATCGTGCACGTGGCGGTCGTACCGGTGCTGCGGGCCAGGCTGCGCAGGCCCCTGACCTCCCCGGATGCCGTGTCTCAGGGGAACACCCCGAGAATTCCCAGGGTAGGCCTCGGCCCGTGGACCGACGTCCTGTCGGCGGTGCCGCGCGAGTATTGATCCATCGCGCCGAGCACAAAAGGAAAGCGCGCGAATCCCGATGCGAAGGAGCACACCATGAGCGCGCTGACCCGCCCCCGTGACGGACGGCTGATCGGCGGCGTCTGCGCCGGACTGGCCAAGCGGTTCGGAATGAAGGCCCGCACGATGCGGCTCATCTTCGTCCTGTCCTGCCTGCTGCCCGGCCCCCAGTTCCTGATCTACCTGGCGCTGTGGCTGCTGATCCCGAACGAGAAGTCCGGCGTGGGCTCCCCGAGCACCGCCTGGTAGGAATCCCGGCGGGAATCCGGCCGGATTCAGCCGGCCTTCCGGACCTTCTCCAGCTGCTTGTCGGCGACTTCCTGCGGAACCGCCGCCTTCTGGCCGGCGGCCGCCACGTTGAGGGCCATCAGCCGGACGATGCTGGACCCCTCGCGGACGACGACGAGGTGGACCTGGGCGGAGACGCCCTGGGCGGAGGCGGTCGTGGTCCAGCTGACGCTCTCGTCACCGGCCGCCTTGAACGGGACCGCCTTCACGTCCCGGTAGCTGCCGGTCTGCTTCTGCACGGTGGCGGTGAAGCCGGAGCCGCAGGCGGCGACGGCCTCGCGGAGCCGGGAGACGACCTTCTTGGCGTCGCTCTCGTCGTAGGAGCTGACGGACGCGGAGACGGCGAGGCCGACCTGCTTCTGGGAGCCGATGCCCCGGTTGACGGTCTCGTGCGCGGCCGGGTCGGGCTTGTCGCCCATGATGTCGGCGAGCGGCTGGCAGGCCTTCTTGTCGGCCTGCGGCTGCCCGGCCGGGGCGCCCGGGTTCTTGCCCTGCGCCGAGACCTGGTAGCCGGGGAGGTCGCCCTGTTCGAGGGCGGAGCGTTCCAGGCGGGCGTCCTTGGCCTTGGGGGCCGGGGAGGCGGCGGCGGGGCCGGGTGCGCCGGAGGGGGAGGCGGCCGCGGAGCCCTTGGGGTCCGGGCTCTTGCCGGGCGGGGACGCGTCCGTGCCGCTGCTGCAGCCGACGGCTCCGAGGAGCAGGGCGGGGAGCAGCGCGAACATCGTCGCGGGCGCCTTGAATCGTGCCGTGATGCGCATGACCGGACCTCATACCCCAGACGTAGGCGGGCAGTTGGTGGTGATCGTGGCACACCGCGCCGCAGGGCGCACACCGCCTCGAAGGGGTGTGCGCCAGGCGTACGGGCGTGCGTTTTCGCGGGGTGGGCGACTACGCGGTGTGGGTGACTAGCCCAGCGCGCCGCCGAGGCCGCCGAGCGCGGGGACCCCGCCGAGCAGCTGGTTCACCGGGGCGGCCGGGTCGCTGGCCTGGCCGTCCTGGCCCTGCTGGCCGTGCTCCGTCTGGTTGGTGATGGAGCTGGTGGCGCTGGTGACGGTGCCGAGGGCGTCCGTGAGGTTCGGGGTGGGGAGCGCCGAGGCGGAGGCGGTACCCGCGGCACCCGCGGCGAGGGCGGCACCAATGACAGCGACACCGAGGGACTTGGCAGCAGACTGCTTCATGAAAAATCGTCCTTGCGACGGGGAATCGAGCGGCTCCGCAAACTAGCCACTTCAAACCCCCTCCCGCAAACATCCGTAAATACGAGAAAGCACCCGGGGTGTCGTACCGCCGGGCGCTTTCCGTGGGTCATTCCGTGGCCTAGGCCGAGACAGATCCGCTGGTGGAGGCGGTCTGACGGAAAAGCCACTCGGACTTCAGCTCGGCGTAGCCGGGCTTGATCACGTCGTTGATCATCGCCAGTCGTTCATCGAAAGGAATGAACGCGGACTTCATCGCATTGACGGTGAACCACTGCATGTCGTCGAGCGAGTAGCCGAAGGTGTCGACCAGGTGCTCGAACTCGCGGCTCATGCTGGTGCCGCTCATCAGGCGGTTGTCGGTGTTGACCGTGAGCCGGAAGTGCAGCTTGCGCAGCAGACCGATCGGGTGCTCGGCGTACGAGGCGGCCGCGGCGGTCTGCAGGTTCGACGTCGGGCACATCTCCAGGGGGATGCGCTTGTCGCGGACGTAGGAGGCCAGGCGGCCCAGCTTCACGGAACCGTCGGCGGCGACCTCGATGTCATCGATGATCTTCACGCCGTGGCCCAGGCGGTCGGCGCCGCACCACTGGAGGGCCTGCCAGATCGACGGCAGGCCGAAGGCCTCGCCCGCGTGGATGGTGAAGTGGTTGTTCTCGCGCTTGAGGTACTCGAAGGCGTCGAGGTGGCGGGTGGGGGGGAACCCGGCCTCGGCGCCGGCGATGTCGAAGCCGACGACGCCGTTGTCGCGGTAACGGTTGGCCAGTTCGGCGATCTCCAGCGCCCGGGCGGCGTGGCGCATCGCGGTCAGCAGGGCGCCGACGCGGATGCGGTGGCCGTTGGCCTTGGCGCGGCGCTCGCCCTCGCGGAAGCCGGCGTTGACCGCCTCGACGACCTCTTCGAGGCTCAGGCCGGCTTCGAGGTGCTGCTCGGGGGCGTAGCGGATCTCGGCGTACACGACGCCGTCCTCGGCCAGGTCCTCGGCGCACTCGGCGGCGACCCGGAAGAGGGCCTCCTTGGTCTGCATGACGGCGCAGGTGTGCGCGAACGTCTCCAGGTAGCGCGGGAGGGAGCCGGAGTCGGCGGCGTCGCGGAACCAGACGCCGAGCTTGTCGGCGTCGGTCTCGGGCAGCTTGTCGTAGCCGACCTCTGCGGCCAGCTCGATGATGGTGCCGGGACGGAGGCCACCGTCGAGGTGGTCGTGCAGCAGCACCTTCGGGGAGCGGCGGATCTGATCCGGGCTGGGCGTGTTGGGGGTCTCGCTCGTCATCCCGGCACTCTACTCCTACGCGCGTAGAGCAACCGGTCGGCGGCGGGCGTCGATATGTAACAGAGACCGTACGGACGGGTGGCGTACACCCGTCGGTCTGAGACTGTTCCGCCATGGCACAGCATGCGCCGCCGGCGCGCGGGGCCCGCCTGGGGCGGGCGGCCGGCGCGAACGGCCCGGAGTCGATGGTCAGTGGTGTGGTCCTCCTGCTCCCCGGGGCGTCCAGGATCGCCCCCGGTCCGCTGCGTCCGCTCGCGCGGGCGCTGGCGCGGGCGGGCGGGGCGGAGGGGCTGGTGGCGCACGCCGTGCTGCACGGCCCCCAGGGGCGGGAGGAGGCCGCGCGGTGGGCGGCCGACGAGGCGCTGCGCCGGTACGGGGACGTGCCGGTCTGCCTGGCCGGCTACGGGGCCGGGGGCCGGACGGCGCTGCGGGCGGCGGGGCACGGGGCCGTCAACTCGGTGGTGGCGCTGGCCCCTTGCTTACCGGAGGAGGTGCGCGACGACTCCCCTGATCCGGTGAAACAGCTCGCCGGGCGGCAGGTGCTGATCGTGCACGGGACCAACGACGCGCGCAGCGATCCGGAGGCCTCCTTCCGGCTGGCGGCGCGGGCGAAGAAGGCGAATCGTTCTACTTGCCGGTTCGAGGTGCACTCGGACGGGCACGGGCTGCGCGAGCACCGGGCGGAAGTGGTGGCGCTCGCGGTGGACTTCGTGCTCGGGGCGATGGTCTCGGGGCGGTACTCGCGCCCGGTGACGGACGCGCTGGCGGCTCCCCCGCCGCTGGGTCTGCGGATGCCGCTGGCCTCGGGGTTCGGGCGGTCGCTGCGGGGGTGAGGGCGGGCCCGGGCCGGCGGTGCGGCGCGGCGGCCCGCGCGTAGAGTGAGGAGTGGACTCGGGGCCGTTTCCCTCCGGGAGGCGATGGAAGATGGCCGCAATCGTGCGCAGGAACTTCGACAGCCCTGACGAGACCCGACCGTTCGAGGACGGCAAGGGCCGGCTGGACGTGCTGGAGACCGAGGGCGGAGCCGTCGGACGGGCCGTGTTCGAACCGGGCTGGCGCTGGTCGGAGCACATCAAGCCGCTGGCCGGCACGGACAGCTGCCAGTCCGCGCACACGGGGTACATGCTGAGCGGCCGGATCCGCGTCGTGATGGACGACGGGGAGGCCGAGGAGTACGGCCCGGGCGACTTCATGCAGATCGCGCCCGGACACGACGCCTGGGTGGTGGGCGACGAGCAGGCCGTGGCGCTGGACTGGACGGGCTACGGGAACTACGCCAAGCCGCAGTAGCGCGGCCGTGCGGGACGGGGGCGGGCGCGCGGTGTCCGTCCGTGCCTGCCGCTCCGCCCCCTCACGGTCGGACGGCACCGATGGATCCGGCGGCACCGCCCCCGGCGCGCCGTGCTCCCTACTGTGCCGGTTCGGCATATGCCGTATGCAGGGATACAGGAGTCGACTTGTCGCCTTGCGGGAACCCGAGGGGTTTATAAACGCACACAGTCAGGGACGAATAGGCATATGCCAGTCGATGTCGACGGAGCCGATGGATCCGATCTGAGCCCCGCCGCCCGGCGTCTGTACGCCTTCGCCGTGGAGCGGTACGCCTTCACCCCCGCCGAGGCCACCACCGCGCTGGGCGCCCGGGCGGGCGCCGCCGTCAAGGAGCTGGCCGCCGCCCACCTGCTCCAGCGGGCCCCCGGCGACGGCCCGGAACGCTGGAGCGCGGTCGCGCCCCGCGCGGCGGCGGCCCGGGCCCTGGCCCCCCTCGCCCTCCTCGTGCGCGAGACCCACGACGAGATGGACCGGCTGCGCGGGCGGCTGGAGGCGCTGGTCCCGGCGTACGAGGCGGGCACCGCGCACCGTGACGACGGCGGGGCGGGCAGCCTGGAGCTGGTCACCGACCTGGGGGCGGTGCGGGGCCTGATCGCCGAGCTGGTCGCGGGCTGCGAGCAGGAACTCCTCACCTCCCAGCCGGGCGGGGGCCGGCCGCAGGAGACCCTGGAGGAGGCGGTCGGCCGCGACGAGTCGCTGCTGGCGCGCGGGGTCCGGATGCGGACGATCTACCAGCACACGGCGCGCTACTCCCGGCCGACGGCGGCGTACGTGGAACGGGTGACGGCCCTGGGGGCGCAGGTGCGGACCCTGGGCGACGGGCTGATGCGGATGCTGATCTTCGACGCGCACACCGGCCTGATGTCCGTCCCGGAGCGGCAGGGCGCGGCGCTGGTGGTCCGCGAGCCGAGCGTCGTCCACTTCATGACGGCGGCCTTCGAACGCTCCTGGCTGGGCGCCCGCCCCTTCCCGACGACGGTGAGCCCGGAAGCCGCCAGGTCCCTCTCGGACGAGCTCCGCCAGATGATCGTGCGCCTGCTGTCGGAGGGCCTGGAGGACAAGGTCATCGCCCGCCGCCTGGGCATGTCGGAGCGCACCTGCCAGCGCCACATCGCGGAAATCATGCGCGCGGTCGGCGCCAAGTCCCGCTTCCAGGCGGGGTACTTGCTGTCGGCGGCGACGGCCTGCCGGGAGGGGGAGGAGGGCTCCGGCCCGCCGGGGCCGCATGGAAGGATGATCACGGATTCGGAGTCCCCGTGAGAAGGAAGTACGCATGCACCGCCGCTCCAAGGCCCTGTACGGGCTGCTGGCCACCGCCCTCGGGATGACGCTCACCGCCTGCGGTGGCGCCGGAGGCGACGCGAAGTCCGGCGCCACCGGGGCGGGGGCGGCCAAGGGCGGTGCCGCGCAGGGGAGTTCGGCGCAGGGCGGCGCCGGTCCGGAGAGCCCCGCCGCACCGTCCGCCAGCAAGAAGCCGGGCTGGGGCCCCGCCCTTCCGCTGGGCCGGCCGGCGCCGGCGCTGTACGAACCCGGCGTCACCGGCGGGGGGAAGTTCGAGATCACGGTCTCGAAGATCGTGAAGGGGACCGCCAAGCAGGCGAAGGCCCTGTACTGGGACAGGTCCGTTCCCGGCGAGGTCACGGGCGACACCCCGTACTTCGTCTTCCTCACCTACACGCTGAAGGAGGGGAAGCCCGCCTACTCCAACGCCGACCTCGGAGCCGGCGCCCAGGCCCTCGACGAGAACGGCGTACAGGTCGCGAAGCGGCCGGAGATCCACACCGGTTTCGTCGAGGGCGGCTGCCCGTCCGACACGCCCATCTACATGGGCTGGGACGTCGGCGAGACGCACACCTTCTGCACGGTCTTCGCCGGATACGAGTCGAAGCCCCCCACCCGGCTGTTCCTGAGCGCCGGGAGCGAGGGCGACTTCACGAAGGGCACCTCCTGGGCGTGGCCCGCCCAGTAGACCGGGCGCCCGTCAGGCCGGGGGTTCCAGTTCCGGGATGAGGCGGCCGCGGCGGGAGAGGAGGAAGCGTTTGAAGGCGGCCACCGGTGGGGTGTCGGGGTGGCCGTCCAGCCAGGCGACGCCGATCTCGCGGACCGCGCGCGGGGCGGTGACCGTCAGCTCGACCACGCCCGGGCGGGGGACCAGGGGCGGGGGGAGCAGGGCCACGCCCAGGCCCGCCGCGACCAGGCCGCGCAGGGTTTCGGCCTCCTCGCCCTCGAAGGCCACCTTCGGGGTGAACCCCGCCTCCGCGCACAGGTTGTCGGTGATGCGCCGCAGGCCGTAGCCGGGCTCCAGGGTGACGAAGGTTTCCTCGGCGGCCTCGGCGAGGCGGATGCGCTTGCGGACCGCCAGGCGGTGGTCGTCCGGGACCACCAGGCGCAGCCGCTGCTCGTCCAGGCGGCGGGCCACCAGGTCGGGGGCGTCCGGGACGGGCGAGGTCAGGCAGAGGTCGAGCTCCCCGGCGCGGAGCTTCTCCAGCATGGCCTCGCCGTAGTTCTGGACGAGGGCGAAGCGGACCCGGGGGTGGTCGGCGCGGAAGGCGCGGATCAGCCCGGGTACGGTCTCGGGGCCCAGGGTGTGCAGGAACCCGAAGGCGACCTTGCCGAAGCCGGGGTCGGCGTCCTGCTGCACGGAGCCGGCGGCGCGGGCGATCCCTTCGAGGGCCTCCTCGGCGGAGGCGAGGAAGGTGCGGCCGGCCGTGGTGAGGGCGACGGTGCGGCCCTTGCGGGCGAACAGCGAGACGCCCAGGTCCTGTTCGAGGCGGACCATGGCCCGGGAGAGGCTGGACTGCGGTACGCCCAGCTCCTGGGCGGCGCGGGTGACGTGCTCGTGCCGGGCGACCGCGACGAACTGGGCGAGGCGCGGGGCCAGCCCTTGTGTCACGGCCATGTCTTCTTCGTAACGGTTCATTGATATCCGAAGCCATGAGCTGTGCTGATGCGTGGGTGGATTGATTATGGCCCGTTTGTGCATTGGACGCATGAAGGGGAGCGGTCTTACCGTCGATGCATGCCTCCCGTTCATACCGGGGCACCCGTCATCCCGGGTGCCTCCACCGCGTCGTCCCCCGAGCCCCTCTCCCCCGGCCGCCCCGGCTACCGCCGGATGAGCCTCGCGCTCTTCGCCGCCGGACTGGCGACCTTCGCCCTCCTCTACTCCACCCAGGCCCTGCTCCCCGCGGTCTCCGCCGGCTTCGGCGTGACGGCCGGTCAGGCCAGCTGGACGGTGTCCGCGGCCACCGGGGCGCTCGCCCTGTTCGTGCTGCCGCTCAGCGCGCTGTCCGAGCGGTTCGGCCGGACCCGGATGATGACCTGCTCGATGGTGGTGGCCGTCGGCATCGGCCTGCTGGTGCCGTTCGCGCCGAGCCTGGAGTGGCTGGTGGCGCTGCGCGCGGTGCAGGGTGCGGCGATCGCCGGCATCCCCGCCTCCGCGATGGCGTACCTGGCGGAGGAGGTCCGGCCCAAGGCGCTGGTCGGGGCGATCGGCCTGTTCGTGGCGGGCAATTCCATCGGCGGCATGAGCGGCCGCATCGTCACCGGCTGGGGCGCCCAGCTGTGGGGGTGGCGCGGCGGGCTGCTGGCCGTCGGCGTGATGGCGCTGGTCTGCGCGGTGGCCTTCCTGGTGCTGCTGCCCCGGGCGCGGTTCTTCCGGCCGGCCTCGCTGAACCCGCGCGCGGTGGGCCGTACGGTCGCCGGGCACCTGCGGGACCCGCTGCTGCTGCGGCTGTACGGGATCGGCGCGCTGTTCATGACCGTGTTCGGTGCGGTGTACACGGTCATCGGCTACCGGCTGGTGGAGGCGCCGTTCTCGCTGGGCCAGGGTGTGGTCGGCTCGATCTTCCTGATCTACCTGGTGGGCACGGCCTCCTCGGCCGCGGCCGGTCAGCTGGTGGCGCGGACCGGGCGGCGCGGTGCGCTGTACCTGGCGGTGACCACGACCGCGCTGGGGCTGCTGCTGTCGCTGGCCGACTCGCTGTGGCTGATCCTGCCGGGGCTGGTGCTGATCACGGCCGGGTTCTTCGCGGGGCACGCGGTGGCCTCGGCGGCGGTGAGCCGGACGGCGAAGACGGGCCGGGCGCAGGCGTCCGCGCTGTACCAGTCCGCGTACTACCTGGGCTCCAGCGCGGGCGGCACCCTGGGCGCGCTGGCGTACCACGCCTCGGGGTGGGCGGCGACGGTCGGGATCGCGCTGCTGGCGGTGCTGGGCGTCGTCTCGATCACCCTGTACGGCTCGCACGCGGCCCGCGCCGAGCGGCGGCTGCCGGCCACTGCGGCTGCGGCCCGCTGAAGTCCTGTCGGACCCCTGTCCGGCGTGCCCGTCCCGCTCTAGCGTGGGGGGCATCGGCGTCCCCATGGTGCGGGCGCGGCAGGGGAGGGATCGATGGCGGGGATACGCGTACGCGTGCGCGCGGGACGGCGGGCCGCGGTGGTGTTCGGCGGGGCGGTCGCGCTGGCGGCGCCCCTGGTGGTGGCGGGGGGCGGGGCGGCGCAGGCCGCCGCCTCGTGCAACGTGACCACGGGGCCGTACCAGCGGCAGGTGGAGCAGTTCCTGGGGCGGCCGGTGGACGGGGTGCAGTCGGCTGCCGACTGCGCGGCCATCCAGTCCTTCCAGGCCACCCACGGGATCACCCCGACGATGGGGTACGCGGGGCCGCTGACCTGGCAGACGATGAGCACCATGCTGGCGCAGCGGGCGGCCGGGAAGAACCCGAACGCCGCCGGGCAGTGCCCCACCAACCTGGGGCGGATCGCCTGCGTCGACCTGACGCGGCAGCTGAGCTGGATCCAGGACGGGGCGACGCTGAAGTACGGGCCGGTGCCGGTGCGCACGGGCAAGGCGGAGACCCCGACGCGGACCGGGCTGAAGAAGATCTACTACCGCAACATCAACCACTGGTCGACGATCTACAACGTGGCGATGCCGTACGCGCAGTTCTTCGACGGGGGCATCGCCTTCCACTCGGTGGAGAAGAGCATGTGGAACCCGCCGGGTTCGGGCGGCTGCGTCAACATGACGACGGCCGACGCCAAGGCGTACTGGAACATGCTGACCAACGGCGAGGACGTGTTCGTGTACGGGCGCAAGCCCGGGACCTGATCCACCGCGCCGTGCCCGGGCTGCCGTTGTCAGACCCCTCGGGTAGTTTCCGGAGTGACGGACGACACCCTGGGGGACGGCAGCCATGAGCGACCTCGCGACCACCACCTCCCCGGAGCTCGACGCGGCGATGGAGCGCTACCGCGTCGAGCTGACCGGGTACTGCTACCGGATGCTCGGCTCGGCCTTCGACGCCGAGGACGCGGTGCAGGACACGTACGTGCGGGCCTGGCGGGCGTACGGGAAGTTCGAGGGGCGTTCCTCGCTGCGGTCGTGGCTGTACCGGATCGCCACGAACGTCTGCCTGGACCTGCTGAACGCGGGGAACAAGCGGGCCCGGCCGATGGACCTCACCGCCCCGCAGCACCAGGCGTCCGCCGTGCTGAACGAGCGGCCCGAGGTGACCTGGCTGGAGCCCGTGCCGGACGGGCGGGTGCTGCCGCAGACCGCCGATCCGGCGGAGATGGCGCTGGCGAAGGAGTCGGTGCGGCTGGCGTTCGTGGCGGCGCTGCAGCACCTGCCGGCGAAGCAGCGGGCGGTGCTGATCCTGCGGGAGGTGCTGGCCTGGAAGGCGGACGAGGTCGCGCAGCTCCTGGAGACGACGGTGGCCTCGGTGAACAGCGCGCTCCAGCGGGCGCGGGCGACGCTGTCGGGGCAGGCGCTGCGGCCGAGCGATCCGGCGGACCCGCTGGACGCGGAGCAGAAGAAGCTGCTGGAGCAGTACCTGGCCGCCTTCGAGGCCTACGACATCACCCGGCTGACCACCCTGCTGCACGAGGACGCGGTGCTGTCGATGCCGCCGTTCGACCTGTGGCTCCAGGGGCACGCGGACATCGCGGCCTGGCATCTGAACCAGGGCATCGGCTGCAAGGGCTCGCGCCTGATACCGACCACGGCGAACGGGCTGCCGGCCTTCGGGCAGTACCGGCCGCGCGAGGACGGCCGGCCGCGGCACGTGCCGTGGGCGCTCCAGGTGCTGGAGGTGTCAGGGGGCCGGATCGTCGGGCTCAACGCCTTCCTGGACACCGCCCGCTGGTTCCCGCTGTTCGGGCTCCCCGAGGAGCTCGACGAGTCCTACGAGGTCCAGTAGGGCCCGCAGGGCCGGGGTCGCGCCGGTCACGGTGAAGGCCCCGAGTCCGCGTGCGGCGAGCCGGAGCCGTGCGAGTACGGCGACGGCCCCCAGCCCGGGCGCGGTGACGGCCCCGGCCTCGCACACCACGGCGCGGGCCCCGCCGTCGTACAGCCGCGCCAGCCGCGCGCACAGCGCGGCGGCGTCCTGCTCGGTGGGGCTGGGCCCGGGCAGCGCGAGTCGTCTGGTCTCCACGAGATGAGGACCGGCCGGCTACCCGGAAATCATCGGCGGGCCGTGACCGCTTACGGCCGGGGGAAGGTGAAGGTGTCGAGGGTGAGGTCGAACGGATCGGGGAGATGGACGGCTTCACCGAACTTGCCCGCGTGAATGACGCGGTACTTGCCGTCGTTCGGTTCGCCGTAGAGGTGGATCGTGGGACTGCCGGTCGCATGCGGGTCGATGAGGAGGTAGAGGGCGACACCCGCAGCGGCGTAGCCCTTCAGTTTGGCGACGCGGTCGTTGACGGCGGTCGACCGGGAAGTGACCTCCACCACCAGCTTGGCGACGGCCGCAGGAGCGAAACTCTCCCCGCGCGGTACCTCCGACCTCGGTACGACCGCGAGGTCCGGGATGTAGAGGCCGCTGTGGCTCGGGACCTCCACGTTGAGGGTCTGGAAGACTCCCCAGTCCGACGGGATCGCTGCGTACAGGCGACTCTGTACCAGTTCCGCGATCAGGTTGTGGTCGTTGACGGGTGGTGGTGCCACGGTGACGATCCCCTCGATGATCTCCACCTTGCAGCCCTTCGGCACGTCCATCCCCTCCCAGAGGTGGACGGCACGGTCCCAGTCGTCGCCCTCTGGAAGGTGCTCGACTGCGAGTGCGCTCATGGTGTGCTCCTATCGGTCGGCACCGATCCCAGCATGCCGAACGGGACCGGCGGGGGTCCACCGGTCCCGTTCACCCGAAAGGGAAGCCGCAGGTCAGGCGATGCGGTCCAGGACGATCGGCGTGGCGGTGAAGGCCGTGCCCGCCGGGGCGACGTCGTAGGAGCCCTCCAGGGAGGCCAGGGCGTACTCGAACTTCTCCGGGGTGTCCGTGTGCAGGGTCATCAGCGGCTGGCCGGCCGTGACGGTGTCGCCCGGCTTGGCGTGGAGCTCGATGCCCGCGCCCGCCTGCACCGGGTCCTCCTTGCGCGCGCGGCCCGCGCCCAGGCGCCAGGCGCCGACGCCGACCGCGTACGCGTCGAGGCGGGTCAGGACGCCCGAGGCGGAGGCGGTGACCACGTGCTGCTCGCGGGCGACCGGCAGGGCCGCGTCCGGGTCGCCGCCCTGGGCGGAGATCATCCGGCGCCACACGTCCATGGCGGAGCCGTCGGCGAGGGCCTTGGCGGGGTCGGCGTCCTTGATGCCGGCGGCCGTGAGCATCTCCTGCGCGAGGGCGACGGTCAGCTCGACCACGTCGGCGGGGCCACCGCCCGCGAGGACCTCGACGGACTCGCGGACTTCGAGGGCGTTGCCCGCGGTCAGGCCGAGCGGGGTGGACATGTCGGTGAGCAGGGCGATCGTCTTGACGCCGCTGTCGGTGCCCAGGGCCACCATGGTGGAGGCCAGCTCGCGGGCGTCCTCGATGTTCTTCATGAAGGCGCCGGAGCCGACCTTCACGTCCAGGACCAGGGAGCCGGTGCCCTCGGCGATCTTCTTGGACATGATCGAGGAGGCGATCAGCGGGATGGCCTCGACGGTGCCGGTGACGTCGCGCAGGGCGTAGAGCTTCTTGTCGGCCGGGGCCAGGCCGTCGCCGGCCGCGCAGATGACGGCGCCGGTGGTGTCGAGGACGTTCAGCATCTCCTCGTTGGAGAGCAGCGCGCGCCAGCCCGGGATGGACTCCAGCTTGTCCAGGGTGCCGCCGGTGTGGCCGAGGCCGCGGCCCGAGAGCTGCGGGACGGCCGCGCCGCAGGCGGCGACGAGCGGGGCGAGCGGGAGGGTGATCTTGTCGCCGACGCCGCCGGTGGAGTGCTTGTCGGCGGTGGGGCGGGAGAGGGAGTCGAAGTTCATCCGCTCGCCGGAGGCGATCATCGCGGCGGTCCAGCGGGCGATCTCGGTCCGGTTCATGCCGTTGAGCAGGATGGCCATGGCCAGCGAGGACATCTGCTCGTCGGCGACGATCCCGCGGGTGTAGGCGTCGATGACCCAGTCGATCTGCTCGGGGCTCAGCTCACCGCGGTCCCGCTTGGTCCGGATGACGGAGATGACGTCCATGAGGTGACTTCCTTCTACGCGCATAGAGATGAGGGAGGGAGGTTCAGGGAGTTCAGGGAGTTCAAGGAGTTTCAGGCGGGGCTCGAGCCCGGCTCGAAGACGGCCGACGGCCCTCCGCCCGGTGGGGCGGAGGGCCGTCGTCACGGCTGTCTGAGGTGGTCGGGCCCGAAGGCCTGCGGCAGCATCGCGCTCAGCGGGAGGATCCCGTCCGGTGTCTCCACCAGCAGCTCCGGGCCGCCGAACTCGTAGAGCAGCTGGCGGCAGCGGCCGCAGGGGACGAGGATCTCGCCCTTGCCGTCCACGCACGTGAAGTGGGTGAGACGGCCGCCGCCGGTGGCCTGGAGGGAGGAGACCAGGCCGCACTCGGCGCACAGGCCGAGGCCGTAGCTGGCGTTCTCGACGTTGCAGCCGGTGACCGTGCGGCCGTCGTCGACCAGCGCGGCCACCCCGACCGGGAAGCCCGAGTACGGGGCGTACGCGCGGGTCATCGCGGACCGCGCGGCCGTCCGCAGGGCTTCCCAGTCCACCGCCGGGGCCGGGGTCACTTGCCCTGGCCCTTGCGGTACGGCATGCCGTCCGCCTTGGGCATCCGCAGGCGCTGCGCGGACAGCGCGAGCACCAGCAGCGTGGTGACGTACGGGGCGGCGTCCACGAACTGGCTGGGCACCTGGTCGGTGAGCGCGTACCAGACGAAGAGGCCGGCGGCGCAGACCGCGGCGATGCCGGCCTGGAGGTACTTCTTCTTGTACAGCTGCCACGCGACGGCGAGCACGAGCAGGATCGCGAGGAGCAGGAGCATCGCGTGCACGTTCTCGGCGCCACCGCGCAGGCGCAGGCTGTAGGTGAAGCCGAAGAGGCCCGAGCCCAGCGCCATGCCGCCCGGCATCCAGTTGCCGAAGATCATGGCGGCGAGACCGATGTAGCCGCGGCCGCCGGTCTGGCCCTCCTGGTAGATGCCGGTGGAGACGATCGCGAGGAACGCGCCGCCGAGGCCGGCCATCGCACCGGAGACGATCACGGCGATGTACTTGTACTTGTAGACGTTGACGCCGAGGGACTCGGCGGCCGTCGGGTTCTCACCGCAGGAGCGCAGGCGCAGGCCGAAGGCGGTCCGCCACAGCACCCACCAGGTGAGCGGGACCAGCAGCACCGCGACGACGGTCAGCAGCGAGAGGTTGGTGACCAGGCCGCCGAGGGCGCCGGCGGCGTCGGAGATCAGGAACCAGTGCTTGCCCTGGAGCGTCGCCAGCCAGTCCGAGAGCCCTGGGATGGTGATCTCGGTGATCGGGTCGATGCGCGGGGACTGCTTGGAGGAGCCGCCCGGGGTCTTGTCGAAGGTGAAGTTCGACAGGTACTGGGTGAAGCCGACGGCCAGGATGTTGATGGCCACACCGGAGACGATGTGGTTCACGTTGAACGTCACGGTGATGATCGCGTGCAGCAGGCCGCCGAGGGCGCCGCCGATGATGCCGAGGACGACACCGGTCCACGGGCCCCACTGGTAGCCGGCCCAGGCGCCGAACCAGGTGCCGAGGATCATCATGCCTTCGAGGCCGATGTTGACCACGCCCGCGCGCTCGGCCCACAGGCCGCCGAGGCCCGCGAGGGCGATCGGCACGGCGAGCTGCAGGGCGCCGGAGAACTGGCCGACGGAGGTCAGGTCGTTGGCGCCGGAGATCAGGCGGACCACGGAGACCAGCGCGAGGCCGGCCGCGACGATCAGCAGGATCCAGGGCAGGGTGAGCTTGCGGCGGCCGCCGCCCTTCTTGGGCGCGGCGCTCGTCGCGGAAACGGTGCTGGTGCTCACGCCGCGACCTCCTTGTTGTCGGTCTTGAGGGCATGGCCGGCGGCCAGCTCTTCGCCGACCTTCTGCTGCTGGCGGCGGATGCCGTAGCGGCGGACGAGCTCGTAGCTGACGACGACCGCGATCACGATCAGGCCCTGCATGATCGTGCCGATCTCCTTGGCGTAGCCCTCGGTGTCGAGACCGGCGGACGCCTTGTCGATGAAGGCGATCAGGAAGGCCGAGAAGAAGATGCCGATCGGGTTGTTGCGCCCGAGGAGCGCGACGGTGATGCCGGTGAAGCCGACGCCCAGGGGGAAGGACAGGTTGTACGTGTGCGACTCGCCGAGCAGCAGCGGCATACCGGTCAGACCGGCGACGGCGCCCGAGATGAGCATCGCCGTCATGATCATCTTCTTGGGCTCGACGCCGGAGGCCTGCGCGGCGGACTCGCTGGCGCCGGAGGCGCGCAGGTCGAAGCCGAAGCGGGTCCGGTTGAGGACGAACCAGTAGACGACGCCGAGCGCGAAGGCGACGAAGGTGAAGCCGTAGATGTCGCCGCCGGGCAGCGAGACGGCCGGGAACCAGCCGGACTCCGCGATGTCACCGGTGGTGAGGTCGTTCGAGCCGGCCGGCTGCACGCCGAGGTTCTTCGGCAGGATCAGCCAGGCGATCACGGAGGTCGCGATGGCGTTGAGCATGATCGTGGAGACGACCTCGCTCACGCCGCGGCGGGCCTTGAGGATGCCCGCGATGCCGGACCAGAAGGCACCGGTCGCCATGGCGATGACCACGATCAGCAGGATGTGCAGCGGGGCGGGCAGCGAGACCGCCGCGCCGACCACGGCCGAGATCATCGCGGCGAGGCGGTACTGGCCGTCGACGCCGATGTTGAAGAGGTTCATCCGGAAGCCGACGGCCACGGCCAGGGCGGCCAGGAAGTAGATGCCGGCCTGGTTGATGATCAGGACCTGGATGTCCTCGTAGCCCGC
Source organism: Streptomyces sp. NPDC058157 (assembly GCF_042884105.1). Taxonomy (NCBI): domain Bacteria; kingdom Bacillati; phylum Actinomycetota; class Actinomycetes; order Kitasatosporales; family Streptomycetaceae; genus Streptomyces; species Streptomyces sp. NPDC058157. The sequence continues at coordinate 8,079 of NZ_JBHVUQ010000078.1, read as the reverse complement.
CTGCTCGATCATGATCCGCAGCGGGTCGATCGGGTCCACGCCCGAGGCGGCGAGCACGATCATGGTCAGCACGAGGGCGCTGACCAGTGCGAGCGCCGGTCCGGCGGCTGCCAGGAGCAGCCGGTCCTTGTCGAATTTCTTCATCGGGCCTCGTCCTCCGTGGTGTCGCCGTCGACCCCGGCGGAGTGGTCGTCATGGGCTTCGAGGTGCCCGCTGGCGGCGCCGGTCATGGCGGTGCCGAGCTCCTCGGGGGTGATCGTCGCCGGGTCGGCGTCGGCGACCAGACGGCCGCGGTAGATGACCCGGAGGGTGTCGGACAGGCCGATCAGCTCGTCCAGGTCGGCCGAGATCAGGAGCACGGCCAGGCCCTCGCGGCGGGCCTCGCGGATGGCGTCCCAGATCTGCGCCTGAGCGCCGACGTCCACACCGCGGGTGGGGTGGGCGGCGATCAGGAACTTCGGGTTGTGGCTCATCTCGCGGCCGACGATCAGCTTCTGCTGGTTGCCGCCGGAGAGGGAGGCCGCGGTGACCTCGATGCCGGGGGTGCGGACGTCGTACTCGCGCACGATCCGCTCGGTGTCCTTGCGGGCGGCCTTCGGGTCGAGGATGCCGCCCTTGGAGTTGGGCTTCTCGGTGACGTGGCCGAGGATGCGGTTCTCCCAGAGGGGGGACTCCAGCAGCAGGCCGTGCCGGTGGCGGTCCTCGGGGATGTAGCCGATGCCGCCCTCGCGGCGCTTGCGGGTCGGCATGGCGGTGATGTCCGCGCCGTCCAGCGTGATGGTGCCGCTGTCCGGGCCGACCATGCCCATGAGGGCCTCGATCAGCTCCGTCTGGCCGTTGCCCTCGACACCGGCGAGGCCGAGGACCTCGCCCTTGTGGATGGTGAAGTCGATGCCGGCCAGGACCTCGCGCACGACGCCGTCCGGGTCGGTCGCGCCGAGGCGCAGGCTCTCGACCGTGAGCATCGGGGTGGTGGTCACCGTGGACTCGCGGGTCTCCGGCGAGGGCAGCTCGGTGCCGACCATGAGCTCGGCGAGCTGCTTGGTCGTGGCCGTCTTCGGGTCGGCGGTGCCGACCGTGGTGCCGCGGCGGATGACGGTGATGTCGTCGGCGACCTTCAGCACCTCGCCCAGCTTGTGCGAGATGAAGATGACGGTCAGGCCCTCGGCCTTGAGCTCGCGCAGGTTGTCGAACAGCGCGTCCACTTCCTGCGGCACGAGCACGGCGGTGGGCTCGTCGAGGATGAGGGTCTTGGCACCGCGGTAGAGGACCTTGAGGATCTCCACGCGCTGGCGGTCGGCGACGCCGAGGTCCTCGATCAGGGCGTCGGGACGGACGCCGAGGCCGTACGCGTCCGAGATCTCCATGATCTTCTTGCGGGCCTTGCCGCCGATGCCGTAGAGCTTCTCGCCGCCGAGGACGACGTTCTCCAGCACGGTGAGGTTGTCGGCCAGCATGAAGTGCTGGTGGACCATACCGATGCCGCGGGCGATGGCGTCGCCCGGGTTGGTGAAGGAGACCTGCTCCCCGTCGATGGCGATGGTGCCCTCGTCCGGCTTCTGCATGCCGTAGAGGATCTTCATCAGGGTCGACTTGCCGGCACCGTTCTCACCGATGAGGGCGTGGACCGTGCCCTTGCGGACGGAGATGGCGATGTCCTTGTTGGCGACGACGCCGGGGAAACGCTTGGTGATGCCGTGCAGTTCTACGGCGAGAGGGGGGCTGGACGCGTTGATGACGCACTCTCCTTGGCGCGGAAGGAGCCGGAAATAAGCCAAGTGGCAGGAGGAGACAGGGCGGGGAGAGAAGGTATCGCGTCCACGATGCCTCTACGCGCGTAGCACTGTCGGAAGTGAAAACTTGCGGCCAACTGACCACAAGACTTCACGGACTGGGGGCGAATACGCGGCTCGGGGTCCGGCAGCGGGTTGACCGCTTCCGGACCCCGGAGACCACGACTCACATGTCAGACAGGGGCCTTACGGCGTGGTCTTGACGGTGATCTTCTTGGCGATGATGTCGGCCTTGGCCTTCTCCACCGCGGCGATGACGTCGGCCATCGACTTGTACTGCGGGTTGGAGTCGGCGAGCGCGACACCGTTCTTGTCGAGGCCGTAGCGGACCTCGCCGGACTCCGGCTTGCCGTCCTTGACCGACTTGATCAGGTTGAAGACCGCGTCGGAGACGTCCTTGGTGACCGAGGTCAGGATGTGGTCCTTGTACTTCGACAGACCGGCCTGGTTGTACTGGTCGGAGTCGACGCCGATGGCCCACTTGCCCGCGGAGGAGGTGGCCTCGATGGCGCCCGAGCCGGCGAGGCCGGCGGCGGCGTAGATCACGTCGGCGCCACCGTCGAGCTGGCCCTTGGCGGCGGCCTTGCCGAGGTCCGGCTTGGCGAAGCCCGAGAAGTCCGGCGGCTGGGTCAGGTAGGCCGACAGCACCTTGGCGTTCGGGTTGGTGTCCTTGACGCCCTGCTCGAAGCCCGCCTGGAACTTCTTGATCAGCGGGACCTCGACACCGCCGATGAAGCCGACCGTGCCGGTCTTGGAGGTCTTGGCGGCGGCGACGCCGGCCAGGTAGGAGCCCTGCTCCTCGTTGAAGACCAGGTTGGCGATGTTCGGGCCGGTCTTCGAGGTGTCGTCGATGATGCCGAAGGTGGTCTTCGGGAACTTCGCCGCGACCTTCTGGATGGCCGAGGCGTAGGAGAAGCCGACGCCGATGACCGGGTTGTTGCCCTTGCGCGCGAGCTCGGTGAGGCGCTGGACCTTGTCGGCCTCGCTCTCGCCCTCGGTCGGCTCCGCCTCGGCGGTCTTGACCTTGAGCTCCTTCTCGGCCTTCTCCAGGCCCGCGAAGGCGGCGTCGTTGAACGACTGGTCGCCGCGGCCGCCGACGTCGTAGGCGATGGCCGCGCTGGCGGCCTTCGACTCCGAGGAGGACGACGAGGAGGAGGACGAGCTGTCCGAGGACTTCTTTCCGCCACAGGCGGTGGCCGAGAGGGCCAGCGCCGCGGACGCGATGCCCACGGTGGCGATCCTGGTGATCCGGCGCAAGGGGAGGCTCCTTCAAAACCTGACCGAAGCGCCACGACCGGCGCTGGTTTCGCGGCGATCGTAACGCGCGTAGATGTCAGTTAAAGGCCCGTTCATGAGTCGTTATCGGATCGTCGCGAACCGGACAGTGACCGGTTGGTGACCGCGGGGGCGTCCAGCCCTTGTGTACCAAGGGCTGGACAGGTTCGGCGGAGGACCCGCGAATGTTGTACAGAGATTTACTTGATTTTTTACGTGGAGGGCCTTGTGCGCCGTCCGTCGAGCAGGGCGGCGGCCGTGAAGAACTCCACGCCGACCGCGATCGCGGACTCGTCGACGTCGAAGTCGCCCCGGTGCAGGTCCCGCTTGGCCGTGTCGCCGGGCTTGCGGACGCCGAGGCGGGCCATGGCGCCCGGGACGTGCTCCAGGTACCAGGAGAAGTCCTCGCCGCCGAGGCTCTGCTCGGTGTCCTCGACCGACTCGGCGCCGCGCCGGGCCGCCATCGACTCCCGGAGCAGTTCGGTGACCACCGGGTCGTTCACCACGGGCGGCACCCCGCGCACGTGGTTGATCTCGAACTTCGCCCCGTGCATCGTCGCGACCTCGTCGATGGCCGCGTGGATCATGTCCGGGGCCTCGTACCAGGCGTTCAGGTCCAGGCAGCGGATCGTGCCGGAGAGCTCCGCGTGCATCGGGATGACGTTGCAGGCGTGCCCGGCCTCGATCCGGCCCCAGGTGACGGACATGCCCGAGCGGGCGTCCATCCGGCGGGCCAGCAGGGCCGGCACGTCCACGGCGACCCGGGCGGCGGCGGTGACCATGTCGGTGGTCAGGTGCGGGCGGGCGGTGTGGCCGCCGGGGCCCGTGAGGGTGACCTCCAGCCGGTCGCAGGCCGAGGTGATGGGGCCGGACCGCAGACCGATCCGCCCGGCGTCCACGCGCGGGTCGCAGTGCACCGCGATCATCTGGCCGACCCCCTCCAGCACCCCGGAGTCGATGGCCTCGGTCGCCCCGCCCGGGAGCACCTCCTCGGCGGGCTGGAACAGCAGCCGCACCGGACGCGGGAGCAGGCCCTGGCGGTCGAGCTCGGCGAGGACCAGGCCGGCGCCGAGGACGACGGAGGTGTGCACGTCGTGGCCGCAGGCGTGGGCGCGGTCCGGGACGGTGGAGCGGTACGGGACGTGCGTCTTGGCGTCGGGGATGGGCAGGGCGTCGATGTCCGCGCGCAGGGCCAGCATCGGCCGGCCCCGGTCCCAGGTGCCGACGTCGCAGATGAGGCCCGTGCCGGACTTGAGCACCCGTGGTCGCAGCCCCGCCTTCTCCAGCCGCGCCTTGATCGCCGCCGTGGTGCGGAACTCCTGGTGTCCTAGTTCGGGGTGCATGTGCAAGTCGCGGCGGAAGTCGATCAGTTCGGCACGCAGGTGATCCGGAAGCTTGCCGGGCAGCTCGGGCCGGTCGGGCTTGCCGGGCAGGGCGGGCAGGGACTCGCGGGACATCAACTGGTTCACCCGTTTAAGGGTAGGCGCACGGATGGGTCAACTGTCTGGAGATCACCAGAAATTCATGCCGTTAGGGGAAAGAAAAGCGACCTCTGGACGCATGATCGGATGCGCCCGGGGGTAAACTCGCGCGCTCATCCGGCCGCGGGAGCCGCTCCCAGCGGGAGTCTGCGCACATCACGGGCGGTGTCGGTGACGCCGGCGAGGAAGCCGCGGGCCCTGGGTGAGGCGGTGGCGGTGAGCCAGGCGGGGTCGATACCGCATACGGCGACCGTCACACCGGTGCCGGTGAGCGCGTACGGCAGCGTGTGGACGACCGTGGACGGAAAGCTGACGATCGTCCGGCCGATCGGGCCCCGCCGGGCGATCAGCTCCAGCGGCAGGTCCGGCCGGACGATCTCCAGCCCGGTCGCCTCGCTCAGCGCGCGCAGCTTCTCGGGCGTCTCCCGGCGGTGCGCGAAGTAGCGGGTCACGCCGTGCTCCCGGGCCAGGGCGCGCACGGCGTCCAGGTAGCGGAACGGGTCCACCACCCCGGTCTCCACCAGGGAGGTGCCGACCAGGTCGGTGCCCCTGGTCAGCCGGGGCGGGCCGAAGCGGGCCCGGGTCCAGGCGAAGTCGTTGACCCGCAGCCGGGCCCCCGGCGGCGGGGTGACGGGCATCGAGGTGAACAGTTCGACGGCGTGCCCGCCGCGCGGGGTCAGCCGGCGCCGCGCGGTACCCGACACGGGGGCGTACGCGAGCTCCCGCACCCGGGCCGCGGCCCCGCCGCCGGTGCGGTGCCAGCGGCGCAGCCGCTCGCCGCGGCCGAGCTGGGCGACGAACTCCATGGTGGCGGTGCCGTCGTCCACGACGACCAGTTCGGCGGCCCGGGCCGGGAGCAGCAGCAGCTGGAGGAAGCGGGAGAAGGGGTCGCCGACCACGATCCGCTCCGCCCGGCGCACGGCGGGCGCGAGGGCCGCCAGGGCGCGCGTCGGGGATCCGGAGCCGCCGCGGGCCTCCTGCCAGTGCACGGTGTGGCCCTCGTCCCGGGCGAGCCCGGCGACCCGGCGCAGCTGGCCCCGGGACATGGGGTCGGTCGGGGGGACGACGACGATGCGCAGCCCGTCGGCGGCCGGGCGCGGTCCGGTCCGGCCGCGGTCGGCGGCGGGGCCGGGCTGGCGGGGGACGGCGGTCAGCAGCGGGCCGTCGTCCCCGCGCCGGGTGTGGGCCCACTCCAGCACGTTGAGGAGCTGGACCGGGCTCTCCACGAGGGCCAGGGTGGGGGCTGAGGGGTGCACGACGTACTCCGCTCTGGGGAGGAGGGCCGGGGAGGGTCAGGAGGCGGCGGGGGCGGGGGCCGGGGCCGGGAGGGTGCCCTGGACGCGGCGGAGCTTCTTCATGGGGGCGAGTTCGGAGTCGTAGACCTTCTTCACGCCGTCACCGAGGGCGGTCTCGATGGTGCGGATGTCGCGCACGAGGCGGGTGAGGCCGCCGGGCTCGACGGAGGCGGCCTGGTCGGAGCCCCACATCGCCCGGTCGAGGGTGATGTGCCGCTCGACGAAGACGGCGCCGAGGGCGACGGCGGCGAGGGTGGTCTGCAGGCCGGTCTCGTGGCCGGAGTAGCCGACGGGGACGTTCGGGTACTCCTCCTGGAGGGTGTTGATCATCCGGAGGTTGAGCTCCTCGGCCTTGGCGGGGTAGGTCGAAGTGGCGTGGCAGAGCAGGATGTTGTCGCTGCCGAGGACCTCGACGGCGTGCCGGATCTGCTTCGGGGTGGACATGCCGGTGGAGAGCACGACCGTGCGGCCGGTGGCGCGCAGGGCGCGCAGCAGTTCGTCGTCGGTGAGGCAGGCGGAGGCCACCTTGTGGGCGGGGAGGTCGAACTTCTCCAGGAAGGCGACGGCCTCGGTGTCCCAGGGGGAGGCGAACCAGTCGATGCCGCGCTTGGCGCAGTGCTCGTCGACGGCGAGGTAGTCGGCCTCGCCGAACTCGACGCGGTGGCGGTAGTCGATGTAGGTCATGCGGCCCCAGGGGGTGTCGCGTTCGACGTCCCACTGGTCGCGGGGGGTGCACAGCTCCGGGGTGCGCTTCTGGAACTTGACGGCGTCGCAGCCGGCCTCGGCGGCGGCGTCGATCAGGGCGAAGGCGGTGCCGAGGTCGCCGTTGTGGTTGATGCCGATCTCGCCGACGACGTAGACGGGGCGGCCGGGGCCGGCGATGCGCCGGCCGAGGGTGCGCAGGCGGGGGTTGAGGGGTGCGACGGTCATGGCGTCGGGCGTCCTTCGGTCGGGTGTGCGGGGCGGGTCGGGGAGGGGGTCCAGGAGGGGGTCCAGGAGGGGGGCGAGGAGGCGGGCGCGGGCCAGGTCGTGCGGGTCGTCGACCTCCAGGACCCGGGCCGGGTCGGCGGGGACGGGCAGGACCCGCCCGAAGAAGCGGTGCCGTTCCCTGCGGAGGCCGGCCGCGGTCATGGCGTAGGCGGCGCCGGTCTCCAGGAGTTCCTCGGGGCGGTCCTGGCGGCGCGGGCGGTACGCGGGGACGTGGTTGACCCCGGTCCCGGAGCCGTCGGGGCCGCGGCGCCAGAGGAAGCCGTGGAAGGGGGCTGCGGTCAGGGCGGAGTCGGCGTCGCCGCGGGCCACGGCGGCGGCGACGGACTCGACGTCGGCGGGGGTGAGGAAGGGGCTGGTGCACTGGACGAGGAGGACCACGTCCACCGTGAGGGAGTGCAGCTCCTCGAAGGCGTCCAGGGCGTGCAGGACGGCGCTCTCGCTGCTCGCGGCGTCGCCGGAGAGGGCGGTGGGGCGGGCGATCACGTGGGCCCCGGCGGCGCGGGCCGCGGCGGCGACGGCCCCGGAGTCGGTGGAGACGGCCACGTCGGTGACGCTGGGCGCGGCCCGGCAGGCCCGCACGGCCCGCACGACCAGCGGAACCCCGCCGACGCGCGCGGTGTTCTTCCCCGGCACCCCCTTGGACCCGCCCCGAGCCGGAATCACGGCAAGCACCCGCCGGTCCCGCCGAAGCGGGCCGGGGCCCGCGGGGGCGGCGCCCGGGGCGGCACCGGATGCGGTGGCCGCAGCCGGGGCGGTACCCGGAGCCGGAGCGGATGCCGGGGCAGAGGCCCCGGCCGGGCGGACGGGGGAGGCGCCAGGGGCCGCTGCCGGGCCCGGGGCCGGAAGGGCACCCGGTGCCGGAGCGGCACGCCGAGCCGGGGCGGGACCCGGAGCCAGGACGGCACCCGGAGCCGGGACAGGACCCGGAGCCGGAGCGGATGCCGGAACGGAGGCCCCGGTCGGGCGGGCGGGGGCGGTCACAGTTCGCCCAGGCGGCGGATCGCCGGGGCCACGCGCTGGACCCCGTGCCGGTAGGCGCCCCGGGCGGCCTCGCGCAGCCGCTCCCGCACCCAGCGCCGCGCCGCCGACTCCCCGCGCGGGAGGGCTCCGGGGAGCGGGGTCCCGTCGGGGGCGAGGTGCTGCCGGGCGAGGATCCCGGGCAGGTAACCGGGGGCGGTCTCCAGGGTGTAGTACGGCGCCTCGGGCGCGAGCCGCTCCTGCGCCAGCAGGTACGCGAGCCGCTCC